>CAYVHJ010000014.1:1560-9078 GCA_964451235.1 uncultured Candidatus Saccharibacteria bacterium
TTAACGCCTCGAGAAGACCGCTTATGACCTCACGCTTCGGAAGACCCTCCAGGAATCTCAAGTCGGAGATAACGGCGGCGGGCTGCCAGAAGGCTCCCACTGTATTCTTGCCATATGATGTATCGACTCCCACCTTTCCTCCGATCGAACTATCCACCATGGCAAGCAAAGTCGTCGGCACTTGGATATACGGCACGCCCCGTAAAAAAGTCGCCGCAACATAGCCGGCGACGTCGCCGACAACGCCTCCCCCGAGCGCAAGAATCAGCGTGTCGCGCCCATACCGCTTTTTGAGAAGTTCGTCTTGGAGAGCGCTCGCCGTCGCCTGATGCTTATGTTTCTCTCCATGCGGAAAGGTGAAAAGTTCTATGGGGACGCCCGCATTCGAAAGCGACGAGACAATGCTCCCGCCCCATTTTTTCTCCACCACATCGTCACTGATGATGGCAACGCGCGAGCCCGCTGCCTCGCGCTTCACCGCTTCAACGAGATCCTGTGCGAGGTCGGAGCCGACGGCTACGAAATGGTCGGGGCCGGGAATACCGGGGGGGAGTCGCGTTCTGTCAGGACGGTTCATGACACTGTCTCCTTCGCCATCTCGCGGATCAACTTCTCCGTTGATTCCCAGCCCATGCACGGATCTGTAACCGAGAGGCCTTCGCAGTCTATCGTCTTCGGCGTGAGGCTTTCTATCTTCTGACTTCCTTCCTTCAAAAAACTTTCGACCATGAAGCCCTTCACGAGTTTCCGGATGTCGGGGTTGACCTTCACGAGCGCGAGCACTTCTTTGACGACCATCGCCTGTTGGCGCGGCTCCTTCACTCCCTTCAACTTGCTGTTGTCGTGGCTCGCATCGATGATGATGGCGGGATTCTGGATGCGATGCTTTGCAAAAAGTTTTGCCGCCTCCTCGATGTGCTCGACGCCGTAGTTGGGTCCAAGGAGGCCGCCGCGAAGAACGAGATGCGCGTAGGGATTTCCCTTCGTCTCCACCTGAAAACCGTCCCATACCGCATGGTGCCGGTGCTGTGCCGCGACGATGCCGTTTACGGCAACTTCGACCGAGCCGGTCGTCCCATTTTTCATGCCGACCGCGCAAAACGAGCCGGAGGCAAAAATCCGATGCTCCTGATCTTCCACCGAGCGCGCGCCGATCGCCATCCACGAGAGAAGTTCTGCAAAACCTTTTGCGTTGTGCGTAAAGACCGCCTCGTCTGCGATTGGCATCCCGAGCTCAACGATATTCACCATCATTTTGCGGCAGT
Organism: uncultured Candidatus Saccharibacteria bacterium; assembly: GCA_964451235.1. GTDB lineage: Bacteria > Patescibacteriota > Minisyncoccia > Phycocordibacterales > UBA2100 > UBA10103. Next base: position 2,826 of record CAYVHJ010000014.1, read on the forward strand.
AGGCCGCGCCTTTTGCAATGTCGGGACGCGCGAACGGATCCGGCTGATTCACGGGGCCAAGCCAGCCCTTGATGGTGCGCGGTTTTTGTATGTAGACACGCATCACGATCTTGATTTTCTCCTCGACAGCATCGGAAATCTTCTTGAGACGCTTCGCATAGGTGAGCGCCGCCTCCGAGGGCCACGCTGAACACGGACCGACAATAAGAAGAAGCCGCTTGTCGCGACCGGCGATGATGTCGTGCACCTCCGCGCGGTCTTTGGCGATACGAGCAGCCGCGTTCTTCGACAGTGGGAACCGCTCGATGATTTCTTCGATCGGGGGCAGCTTCTTGATGCGCTTGTAGTTGAGGTCCATAATCTAGTGACGCCTTTGCACAGCCTCTTCGAGCAATACACGGTAGCGAGTACTTTCGAGCTCTTTGCCGAGCCAGAGACGCTCCTGCTCGAGGCCCTGTGCAAGGAACATCGTGAGTCCGGAGATAGAACGCGCTCTACGACGTATAGCGGCCGCAAGCAATTTCGTTTCGAGAGGCGAGTAGACGAGATCGAAGACGGCCGAGTCGCTCTTGATATACTTCTCGGGAAAGGGACTCTCGTCGACATTCGGCTTCATGCCGACCGGCGTCGCGTTTACGATAACGTCAAATGGCGTCTTCCCGAAATCAGCCGGCTCAACGAAAATCCCTCCAAAAGCTTTGAGAAGCTCGTCCGCTTGAGGTCGTTCGCGATTTGCGCAGAAGATATTTGCACCTTCGCGCTTCAAAAGATAGGCAATCGTGCGCGCGGCACCGCCGGCTCCTATCAAAAGCGCATTCGCATCCTTGAGAGAAACTTCTTTGAGCGCCTTTGCAATACCCACGACATCCGTATTGAATCCATGCAACTTCCCTTCCCGATTCACGACGGTGTTTACCGCACCGATCTCGCGCGCGGTTTCGTCGATCTCATCGAGAAGCGGCATGATGGTCTGCTTGTGCGGCATCGTGACCGCCGCGAGATGTATGGGAAGCGCTCGCATTCCCGCCACGAGCTTTTCAATCGATGGATTTCCAAATGCGAGCATGACAGCATCCACGTTCTCGTTTTCGTAGATAGCGTTGTGAAGCGCGGGCGAAAGGCTGTGAGTCACCGGATCTCCAAAGACCGCCGTCAGTTTCGTTGCGGGAGAGAAATGCATAGGTATCAGCTTTCAGCTGTCAGCTTTCAGCTTTGAGATGAGTAGCTCAAGTGCTTCGAGATAGCCTTGCTCCCTTTTTCCGGAAATTTGGGCGATGCACGCGGGTGCTGTTACCGATATGCGACGCCACTCTTCGCGTGCGTTTAGTTCCGATAGATGAACCTCGATACACGGGAGCGCGGTATCAACGAGCGCGTCATGCAAGGCGTAGCTGTAGTGGGTAAGTGCGCCGGGATTAATGATCAAGCCTACCGCCTTCGGCGATTCCTGCTGGATCCAATCGATCAAGGCACCTTCGTGGTTCGATTGAAATGCTTTCACCTCAAAATCCGCTTTGCTCCCTTCGGCTGCGACAAGTTTCTCGACATCCGCCAAAGAAAGCGTCCCATAGTGCGCGGCGTCGCGCGTCCCTAGCATATTGAGATTCGGCCCATGAATCAAAAGAATCGTGGCCATACAGATACAAGACACCAGAGTACTAGAGAGAGGTCGATCGTGCCAGTTTCTGCAAGCTCCGATATGCCTTTGCGGGGTCCGCGGATTTTGCGATCGCGCTTCCCGCAGCGACGAGCATCTCGATGATCATCGCGCGGATCGCATGGGCGCGATCCGCAAGAGCTTTCACCTCCCCATCGGTGAGCGGTTCCATCCTGCCTGCAAGTATAACGCGGTTATTGGCAGGCGGTGAGGAACGCGCGCGTTCTCGGACCGACCACGCCCCAACCAGTGGTGGACGGCGAGCCTTCGGTAACGATATTGCGGGCACGTTGCCACATCTGTACAGCCGCTTCCGTCAGCGGCCCGAAGAAACCAGTGGCGTTCCCGGCACCGAGATACCCCTGATCGATGAGGAACGTCTGGAGTCTTCTCACATCATCACCGCTCATTCCACGGTACAACGTCCGACTTATGACAAAGCAGGATGGGATCGGAGGAGATTTCGTAGTAGCGGACGCACCAGCATCTGCGCGTTTCGCCATAACCTCGTTTACTTGTTGCTGTAATTCCATGATTCGGCTCGCTAACGCATTAATGTCGGTCCCGTTCGCGGTAGTGATACCGTTGTTGGTCGTACTTACGATCGTCGACGAGGCGGCATTTCGGGGTATTGCTGCGAGAAGGATGAGCAAACGCGGGTCTATGAGCGCTGCCTCAAGCCTTGTGACGACATCGGCATACGTTGGCTGTGCGATCGCTGGTAAGGGATAGATCGCCGGAAGCGGATATTGCGGCTCCTCAAATAAGAACCCCAGCCTCGTTATCACGTCTGCGGGAGTCGGTTGCGCAATAGCTGGATAGGGCCAAAGCGCGGGGAGTGGAGATGGCTGGTTCGAAAATGCCGCTTGAACCCTCGCGAGAACATCCGCATACGTCGGCTTCGCGATCGTCGGGAAAGGATAGATCGCCGGAAGCGGATAGGGATATGGCTGCTGCAAGTATTCTTGGAGATAATCAGACGTGGTAGTGGCCTGCGCGGCAACAACGAGTGGGGAAAGCGCAAAGACGAATGCGGTGGTTATCAAGAAGATACGGCGTACCATGCTTGAAATCATAGCACCGCCGCCGCTTCAAGAAGCTGCTTATACACATATTCCTTGTTTGAGGCATTCGCAAGTGCCGAGCCCACACAGAAACGCGCAGCACCCGCGCGGGCAAGTTCGGTAATATTCGACTCGGAAACGCCGCCATCCACGCTTATGAGAATATCGGGATGTCGCGCATGCATTTCAGCGACGCGAGCTGGCGCGCCTTCGTCGTACGGAATCCCCTGCCTTCCAATCGCAGGAATTGTCATGAGCTGCACGACATCCATTGCAAAGATATGGTGATCGAGGAGCGGAAGGGGCGTATCCATGAGAATACCGAGGCCGACCTCGCGCGCGCCCTCTTCTCGCCACGCATCCAACGCTCCGTGCGCATGGTCCTCGTCTTCAAATGCTTCGATATGCCCGATCACGCGGAAGGCACCTGCGTGCGCGAATCTCTTCCCGATCTCGCGCGGCTCCTCCACCATGAGGTGTATTTCTGCTGTGAGTCCCGAGACACTCGAGAGATCGAAATCGGGAAATACACCGCGCTCTGTATAGGGCCACGTATGCGAGGGAGCAAAAAGCCCATCGACAATGTCGATGTGGATGGTGGGAGAAAACGCGGAAATGGCGCGCACACTCTCTGCAAGTTCCGCGGCATTCCGCGGAACGCACGTTGGAATGATTTCGATTCTATGCTTCATATTCGCCATATTCGGGTTTCGTAAACCCGAATATTATGGGTTTACGAAACCACTAATATTGTCAATCTGCTTGATTCGCCGGACGTGCCGCTCGTCTCCGGAAAAAGGCGTTACGAGGAAGCGACTGGCGGCTTCCCTTGCCTCATCCACCGTCAAAAATCGCGCTCCGAGGGAGAGCGCATTCGCGTCGTTGTGTTCGCGCGTCGAGGAAATCATATCGAGCGTTTTGCCACCGGTGTCTGTCTGCTTACCCGCAGCTCCATAGTAGAGCGCACAGCGCACTCCCGAAAAGCGGTTTGCAACCATCGCCTCCCCTTGTCCTGAAGCACCGATGACGATAGCGCGGCTTTCCACTCCCTTCGCGGCGTCCTGCGAGAGCTTTCGCGCGGCATTTGCAATAAATACCGGATAATCATCCGCCTGATCGAGGGTGAACGCGCCGCAGTCTTCGACCTCGTGACCGAGGCCGCGGGCGTATTCGGCAAGTATGCTCTTCAGCTCGAACCCCGCGTGATCTGCGGCAACATACACTTTCATGGTTAGAGTTTCTTTCCTACCTCAACTACATGTTCAACGAGTGTATACGCATACCCCATTTCATTGTCATACCACGCGAGGACTTTCACCAACGTGCCATCAACAACACGCGTCATCGTGAGGTCGGCAATGGCGCCATACGGCTCGCCGAGGATATCCGACGAGACGAGCGGCTCTTCAGTAACGGCAAAGACGCGCTTCCAGCGCTCACCCTTTGCAGCAGCTTTGAGTGCGGCATTTACTTCCTCCATGCTCGTCGGCTTTTTCGAGACGAACGTGACATCGACGATAGAACCTGCGGCGACCGGGACGCGCACCGCGATGCCGTCGAATTTCCCTTTCATCTGCGGATACGCGAGCGCCGTCGCTTTAGCAGCGCCAGTTGACGTCGGGACAATATTCTGCGCCGCCGCGCGACCTTCGCGCCAATCTTTCTCCTTCGGCGCGTCCACCAAGGCCTGGCTTGCGGTGTAGCCGTGCGTGGTACTCAAAATGGCACGTTCGATGCCGATGGCTTCATCAAGGATGCCGATAAGCGGCGAGGCGGCATTCGTCGTGCACGAAGCGTTCGAGCTGATATCGCACGCCTTTAATTTTTCTTCGTTCGCGCCGATTAGGACCGTTTCCGCACCCTCGCCCTTGGCCGGTGCCGTGATGACGACGCGCTTCGCGCCTGCCTCAATGTGGCCGCGCGCTTTCGCGGGATCGGTAAAGACACCAGTCGACTCGACGACGATATCCACGTTCATCGCTTTCCACGGCAGTTTCGTCAATTCTTTTTCTTGTACGAACACAATCGGCTTACCGTCAACGATCAGTGATTTTTCATCATGTTCGATTTTGAAAGGCGCGCGTCCGTAGACCGTATCGTACTTCAAAAGATAAGCGAGATTCGGAAGTGTGCCGAGGTCGTTGAGAGCAACTATCTCGAATGACTTCCCTGCTTCGGTCTTCATCGCAGCACGAAAAAAACAGCGGCCGATACGGCCGAAACCATTGATCGCTACTCGTGTCATGCCGCTATTATACACGCCCTAGTACACCGCGCCTTTCACCTGCGTCGAATTGTTACCGCCAAGCCAGGTGACGGTCTTGCTGTTGAGTTGAATCGCACCGCCTGCTGCTCCGCCGTGAGTGCCGGTGTCACTCGTGCCTCCGGCAGTCGCCCACACGCCGCCTGTTCCAGCATAATAAACTGTGGAGCCGCCGTACACGCTATTTGTGCCTGGGGTACCAGGACCTGCCGCGTTGCCACCAGTGCCGGCGCCACCTGGGAAATTACCTGATCCTGATGCACCGCCGTTACTCGCGACCATGCCTTGGCCGCCAGCTCCACCACCTCCGCCAGAAGTTACTCCCCCGAGTCCGCTGAATGAGCCTAATCCTCCACCCCCTCCTCCACCTCCGAAAATCTTGCCGTTCGTATTGTTCAACGTGATGTTATAACCCAGAGACATTGCGGTTCCTCCAGCACCGCCGACGGTCGGACCCGCGCCGCCTGCGTTGCCGCCATTCCCTCCGTCACCACCCCTGCCGTAAATATTGCCATGGTTGACGAGTATCACTGTCGAGCCAGCTGGCCAGACGCCGGTCGAGAGCGAAGGATTCGATGAATTTGTCGAACTGACGGTAACGCCCGAATTGATCGTGATCGTATAGGAACCTGCGGCCGAAGGGCTGCCGGCGAGAACATAGAGGTTCACGTTCTGCACGTCCGAAGAAATGACGAAGCTCGTCTGTGGCGGTGTGACGCCGATCGTATTGAACGCGATCCACGTCCCGGTGCTATCTTTGTATTCCATGACGCCGTTGTTGTCGCGGATGCCATAGCCGCTCGAACCCACCGTCGTACCGAAGTTGAGATAGTGCGACGCGCCGGAGAGGATGGCGTTGCCGAAGACGGCAAGGGAGTTGAGGCCGAGCCCGGCGTTCTTCACCTGGTCGGTCGTGCCCACGTTGATAGGAGCCGAGACGTTGCCGTTGGGCGGTGCGGAAGCGGGACCTGTCCATGCCATTACGAGGCTCGCTGCGACAAAAAGCGCCGCGCCTAGCATGAAGCCTACGGATGTGAATATAAATGTAGAACGTACCCTCATGCATTCATCGTATCAATAAAGGCAATGTATAAGGCGACGTATCGCTTGGTGTTGTACACATTATCGCTCCTGGAATGTCGGGATGATGCGCACCGTCGCTTTTTTTGTAAGCGAGTTTCCGTTGAGGTCAAGACAGGTGAGGGTGTAGGTGGTCTCGCCGGTGATGGGCTTTGAGACTTGGCCGCCGAGCTGTGATTGCAGTGCGGT
>CAYVHJ010000015.1:0-1095 GCA_964451235.1 uncultured Candidatus Saccharibacteria bacterium
GCATCCGATATCCCATCGGGTTTATCAGTGTCTCCCGCTACGGCGCCGCAGAGCGCGAATACGTTCTCGCCCGGCTACCAGTCAACCGATTTACGATGGAGTGCCTGGAACACCATATCATTTTTCCGGCCGTTTTTTTTGGAGATTGAGGCTTTGATTCGCGATATCATAGATCTTATCAGGAGGTTATAGCTGTCTGGGATATGACATTCGTCAAGGTTGTCGAGAATTTTGTGTGCGGACGATGTGGGGCTGCGGTCGAAGGGGGCGGCTACACGAATCACTGTCCGCGCTGCCTCTGGAGCAAGCATATGGACGTGAATCCGGGAGATCGCGCAGAGGGATGCCAAGGCATGATGGAGCCCGTCCGTCTCGGAGGTTCGTCTCCGGAATACGTAATCATTCATCGTTGCGAAGCATGCGGGCGCGAGCGGAAGAACATAGCGGCACCCGAGGACAATCGCGAAGCACTCATTGCCGTTGCCGAAGCTCGGAAGATGGGGAATAATTAAGCTATGGCCGACTACCATCCTCCCCCCTTTCCGTATGAGTCGCATATTTCTCATTACTACGGAGATCAGGTACGCGTCCTTTTTGTCGTTGCGGCAGGGCTCATGCTCATCGGAGCGCCGTGGTATGCGAATTCACTGCGCACGGAACTACCGTTCGAGATCACCGGTGCATTGATTTTGGTTGCTCTCGCGGCTCTGATAAACCCCCACAAGAAGTCTCTCATTCTGGCGACGGCCGTTGCAGCGGGCGTCGGAGCAGTCGTATACGAGACGTGGGCTTTGTACGAGTATTTTGACAGCACGTGGACGGAGTTCATTTTGCGCCAAACAATCGCCTCGGTCTTTCTTTTCTCATTTTATTTCAGCATGAAAACGGTCCGTGCATTCGCTTTACACCAAGTCGGAAAACATGACGAGGCGGGGGAATTTGACGAGCCGACCTCGGGAAGAGAAAAAAAGGTGTGGGACGGCGAATATATGCCGTGGTTTTTTAAAAAAACGACGAAGCAAAAGAAAGAGGAACCTGAAACAGGCCAGAGAATGACTCACGGCAGATCACCAGAACAAATAAAGCGGCAGTAGC
>CAYVHJ010000015.1:1105-8904 GCA_964451235.1 uncultured Candidatus Saccharibacteria bacterium
AATCGAATCGATATGCATCGAAAGAAAATATTCATACTCCTCGGACACTCCGACAAAAGCGGCATGTGCGGAGCTTTGGCCGACTCGTATGAAAAGGGAGCGCGGGAGGCCGGGCATGAAGTCATGCGCATGAACATCGAAGACATGCGATTCGATCCGATACTCCATAAGGGATATCGAGAGCGACAAGAACTTGAACCGGATCTCGTGCGATTTCAGAAGCTCGTTCACTGGGCCGATCATTTCGTGGTTATCTATCCTGTGTGGTGGGTCGGCATGCCTGCTGTTTTGAAGGGTCTCTTCGATCGCGCCTGGCTTCCCGGCTCCACGTTTCGTTACATAAAAACGAGGAACGGTGAGCGGACGATTTTCTGGCATCGACTGTATCGCGGCAAAACGGCGCGCATCATCATGACAAGCGGCACACATCCCTTGCTCGTGCGCTTCTTGCCCGGCAACGTGAACGCGCAGCTGCGGTGGGGGATCTTGTGGTTCGCGGGTTTTTCGGTACGCACGGATTGGTTCGGCCCTGCCGAGGATCCGGGGGATGCACGCAAGAAGCGTTGGCTTTTCCGAGTGCACGATTTGGGTCGGGCGGGCAGATAGTTTTCTGATGGGTTGCAAAAGCATATGGACGAATCACTCACGCCCTCTCGACAGTATCGGAAAGAGTTGGCGACAAATCTCCGTGCGCTTCGACGGAGCGGAGACAAGGCGGCGGCAAGGGCATTGTTTGCACGTGAGAAAGAGAAGCCCATGTATCGTCTTGCAGAGGCGCTTAGGAGGGAAACCCAACAGTCGCGTTTTTATCGTGCCGTGCATGACGAGTCTTCCAATGCAAAGGAGCTTTTCTGGGGCACTTCGAACGAACCGTCGTTGTACGAGGCGTTTCCGTACATTCGACATTGTATGGATGTTGGCGTTGGTGTCGGACTCGACCAGATGCTTGATGTCGCGGTGAACAGCAAGTTGGATAAGGTTGTAATGTTCGATGTTTCCCATCACACTTCGCTCACAAGTCGGGCACTTCTGGAAGTCGGCAGGAGGTACCACGAACTCAATGGTCGTTATCCGCGGGCTTCTGAATTTCCGATGCTCTTTGAACGCGGTCATTTGCCGATAACGTTGGAAATGATCAGGGGTCAGTTTGAAGCGAACGAACAAGCGCTTATCAAAAAGGTTTTGTATGAGCAAGTTAAGGTGGCGGGGGAAGAGCCTCCGAATCGTTCTTTGAGGGTTTATGAATACTTATCCCTCAAGCAAAGACAGCGAGAATTTACCTCGTGGCTCTCGAAAGACGTGACCCTCGAACACGTTATACGAATGTATGAAGAGGAGAAAATCATCTTGGCGCGAGGAGATCTTGCCGGAACCAAAGCCATGAAATCGCTCGCTAAACAGTTGCAGGACGAACGGCAACACATCTCGGTAGTGTACCTGTCAAATGCAGAGCAAGGCATTCGTGGTGGCGCGCACGAGGATTTTACCAGGAATTTTGAAATGCTCCCGGTCACTGATGATACTATTCTTATATCCACGCATCTTACAAGTCGCTTTGGGACGATGCCGATGCCGCGCTACTCTGTTGAAGAAACGATGGGTCGGGCGTTCTTCCTCTCATGGGCTATGGATGTGCGCACCGTACGAGACAGGCGCACGCGGGAAGATCTCGACATGCGCGAATCAGCAGTAAACTCGGGAAGGAAAACACTCGAAGAAGCAGGTCTCGTTATACCTAAGACCGGACTCATTCTCTCGGATGATATCGTAAGCCGAACCGACGAGTAAACCGGCTCTTTCAAGACTGCTTTTCCCCATCGTGTCTCTTGGCGGGGGAAATCGTCGTCTAATTGACCACGTGGAGAGTTCACTCTCGCCTCTTTCGAATTACCAAAAAGAGGAACGACCATGGGGAAACTTCGAGCGCTTCACGCTCAACGAGCGCACGACCGTGAAGATTGTCACCGTTTCTCCTCGCGAGGCTATCAGTCTTCAGATCCATGGCCATCGGGATGAGTTTTGGCGCATTCTTTCGGGAGGTGGCGAGATCATGATAGGCGAAACACATGCCGAGGCCGAGCCCGGGCGGCAGTTTTTCTCGCGTCGTGGAGAGATGCACCGCGTGGAGGCAGGGCCCTCGGGACTTTCTTTTCTTGAGATTGCGTTTGGCGACTTTGATGAGGGAGATATAACGAGGCTCGAGGATCGCTATGGCAGAGATTGAGCTCTTGGCGGTGTTTTTTATTTTTGGGGCGCTATTTCTGGCGTGGCTCGCGTTTGTTCTTGGACGCACATCGGCTGGCCGGCCCCTTACACTCGAACGCCTTCGCTGGAACCCGGTGCTCGCGCCAGTACCCGAGCATCCATGGGAGTCTGAAGCGGTGTTTAATCCGGCGGCATTCTATCACGATGGCCGCGTGCATCTTTTTTATCGGGCGCTTGGACGCGACGGCATCTCGCGCATCGGATACGCTTCGAGTCCGGACGGCATACATTTTGATGAGCGGCAGCCCTATCCTGCATATGAGCCGCAGGAGACGGCGCTCGGCCACGGGCGAACGTTGGAGCACAATCGTTCTCATGCAATCTACCATCCCGGTCTCTGGGCCTCCGGCGGCGGCTGGGGCGGCGCGGAGGATCCGCGAACCGTTACGACAGACGACAAAGTGTATCTCCTATTCACGCTCTTTCAGGGGTGGAATAGCGCGCGTGTCGCGCTCACCTCGCTCCATTTGAGCGATTTCGCTCGGCGAGACTGGCGCTGGAAGAAGGCGGCTCTGCTCTCGCCGCCGGACGAGGTGCATAAAAATTGGTTGCTCTTTCCCGAGAAGATACAAGGGAGGTATGCCGTCCTTCACAGCATCACGCCCAAGGTGGCAGTATATTACGTTGATGACCTGAATGAGTTTGATAATGAAGATGTTTTCATCCAGGGCAGCGGCAGGAGCGGCGGACGAGCCACGCACTGGGATAAGCAGGTGCGAGGCGCGGGCGCACCGCCCGTAAAGACCGAGGAGGGCTGGCTCCTGCTCTATCACGCGGTCAATCCCGAACATCATAACGGCTACAACGTGGGCGTAATGCTCCTTGATCTCGAGGACCCGACGCGCGTTCGGTATCGCTCGAACGTCCCCATTCTCGTACCCGAGCTATGGTACGAGAACGATTGGAAACCGGGTGTCATCTACGCGTCCGGCGCGGTCGTTCTCGGAGACGATCTGTTCGTTTACTACGGCGGCGGCGACAAATATGTCGCCGCCGCCCGCGCTCCACTCCGCGACTTTCTACGCAAACTCACCTCTCACGAGCACGTCGTACTGCAATCAGTTAGTCCATAATACAATTATCCAACACTACGCGTTATGTACGTCATCAGGAGGAGCACGCACAATCCGCTCATTTCTCCGAACATCGCCGCGCAATGGGAGGCGCGCGGAACCTTCAATCCCTGCGTCGTGCGTCGCGGTAACCTCACGCACATGCTCTACCGAGCCTTGGGCCGTCCCGACGCCTTAATGACCCCGGCGGGAATATCGACAATCGGCAAGGCAATCACGCTGGACGGCCACCATTTTCAGAACAGGCGGCAATTCATCATTCCCGACGAGCCGTGGGAGAAGTACGGTTGCGAGGATCCCCGAGTGACGTACTTCGAGGATTCGTATGTCATTTTCTATACCGCGCTCGGCGGCCAGCCCTTCGGCCCCGGCAATATCAAGATCGCCTGCGCGATTTCCAAGGACCTTGAGACTATCGACGAGAAGCATCTCGTGACCCCTTTCAACGGGAAGGCGATGGCGCTCTTTCCCGAGCGCGTGAGCGGCAAGATAACGGCAATTCTTACCGCCCACACCGACGAGCCGCCCGCGCATATCGCGATAGCGCAGTGCGACCGGCTTTCCGAGCTCTGGGATCCCTCGTTTTGGGAGAAGTGGCACGCGAACTTAAGCGAACATTCAATCAATCCGCTGCGCTTCGATCACGATCATGTCGAGGTCGGCGCGCCGCCCATAAAGACCAGGGAAGGATGGCTCCTCTTTTACTCGTACATCCAAGATTATTTCGGCGGGGGAGAGCGCGTGTACGGCATCGAGGCGCTCCTCCTTGATCTCGACGACCCGCGGGAGATCATTGGCAGGACCAAGGGTCCGATTATGGTTCCGGAGGATATTTACGAGCGCTATGGAATCGTTCCGAACGTTGTCTTTCCCTCTGGAGCCGTGCTTAACCCAAACGGTCGCGTTGACATCTACTATGGAGCGGCAGACACCGTGTGTGCCCGTGCCTCGCTCAACCTCTCCGATCTACTTTCCGCGATGATCCCGGAGCGGCGCACCGAGCTCGCGACTCGCGCGAAGGGTAACCCGATACTCAAGCCTGTTCCCGAGCATGCATGGGAGGAGAAAGCTGTCTTCAATCCCGGCGCGATCGACATCGACGGCACCGTGCACCTCTTATATCGCGCGATGGGCGAGGACAACACCTCTACCCTCGGCTACGCCGCCTCAAAGAACGGCATAAGGATAACGCAGCGCAGCACCTCGCCGGTGTACGTTCCGCGCGAGGACTTCGAGCAAAAGAAAGGTCCACCCGGAGCAAGTTCCGGCTGCGAAGACCCGCGCCTGACTCGCATCGGGGGTACGATTCATCTTGTGTATACCGCCTTCGACGGCGTAAGTCCTTGGCGCGCGGCGCTCTCCTCTATTTCGGTCAAGGACTTCGTCGCGCAGAAATTCGATATGTGGGAGAAGCCGAAGCTTATCACTCCGGATCTTGTGCAGGACAAAGACGCGTGCCTTCTGCCGGAGAAGATCGGCGGGCAGTACATGCTGATGCATCGGATCGATCCTTTGGTGTGCGCGGATTTTCTCGATACGCTTGATTTCAAAAAGGATCGCGTGGCGCGTTGCATCGAGATCATGGGACCCCGGCCGGGCATGTGGGATTCGCGGAAGGTGGGCGTCGCGGGTCCACCTTTGAAGACTCCCAAAGGCTGGCTCCTTATCTACCACGGCGTGTCGAAGACCGGCACGTACCGTCTTGGGGCGGTTTTGCTCGATCTAAAGAACCCATCCATCGTCCTCTCGCGCAGTGTCGACACCATTTTCGAACCTATCGAAGAGTATGAGCGGGTGGGACAGGTGAAAAACGCGGTTTTCTCGTGCGGAGCAGTTGTACGCGGCGGCTCTCTCCTCATATACTATGGAGCTGCAGACACGGTAACGGGGGTAGCCAAGGTGTCGCTCAAGAAACTACTCACTATACTTCTGCCGAAAAATCTAGAATGATTTCTGGCGCGAGTGTAAGATTAATAGGTCGCAGCAGCTTATGAAACTTACATTGTTGAAAGGCGATAAACGAGAGATCCGTCAGGAAATGCACCTAACGCGCCCGCCGCGCATGGAAGGCAAGTCAAAAGAGGCGATGATGCAGCCAGTGCGGAAGAAAAGAAAAGCAAGGCGCAATAGAAAACGAAACGCGTAGTGATAGAGTGGGGGGCATGTTCAGGGATAGGGTAGAGGCGGGAAGACAACTCGCCCAAAAGCTCTTGCAGTATCGCGACAAAAGCGCAGTCGTGCTTGCACTCCCGCGCGGTGGCGTTGTCGTCGGATTCGAGGTCGCCCGCGCGCTTGCCGTCCCTCTCGACATTATCGCCGTACGGAAGATTGGCCACCCATACCATCCCGAGTACGCGATCGGTGCGGTGGACGAGAATGGAGCGAGAATTTTGAATGAGATGGAGACTGCGACGGTCGATAAGAAATGGCTCGCAGAGAAAACCGAGAGGGAAATGCAAGAGGCGAAGCGGCGCAGTACCGTGTATCGTGGCGGGAAAATCCCCGAGAGTCTTGCCGGCAAAGTCGTGATTCTCGTCGACGACGGAATCGCAACGGGCCTTACTATGCGGCTTGCTGTTCGTTCCGTGAGAGCGCAGAAGCCGGAGAAAATCACTGTCGCAGTGCCGGTGGCGCCGGCCGACTCTCTCGCGGTGCTCAAAGACGAGGGTGCCGATGAGATAATTGTCCTCGAGCCGCCGGAAACATTCATGGGAGCAGTCGGGTCGCACTATATCCGATTCGATCAAACCACTGACGAGGAAGTTATCGCGTTACTTCAAAAAAAGCGACACGAGTATGAAATATCATGATGGCAAACTGAAAAAGAGACGCACAAAAGTTCACCGACGCCGCTGGGGCGAACCGAAGGGGTCTGCACGGCGAGTCTTTATCGGCATCCGGATCAATGGCGATGCACGTGATGCGCTCATCGATCTGCAGGAAGGACTTCCGCCGATACCAATGCGGCATATTCCGAAGCGCGATCTGCACCTGACGCTCGTGCCGCCGTGGATAGAGAAAAATGTAGCGGGTGCGGCAAAGCGCATGCGCGACGCGCTGGAGCGCCCGTTCTCGTTTTCTCTGAAGTTCAAATACCTCGAGTACGGCCCCGATCCCGACGACCCGCGCCTCGTTTGGGTGACGTGCGCGGCGTCAAAGCGATTGATCGAACTCAAGGGCCGTCTACTCAAAGCGTTCGGCAGAGTGGAAAAGGAGAAAATCCCTTTCATACCGCACGTCACGATCGCGCGGCTCACTGGCTCCTATAGCAACGGCTGGAGAGATCATCACGTGGGCAAGGACGTGCCGATTGAAATGGAGGTTGAGGCGATAGAGCTTCTCGCAAGTCCGCACAAGGGCGGCGTCGGCTACAAGACGCTGAAGCGTGTCCGTCTTCACCGCGAAGAAGAAACGCCGCGGTAAGGTGTTGGTGGATTTGACTAGGGGCTTCATCGCAGTAGAGTGAAGCTTCTATCCATGAAAACGACGGCCACAGCGTTCGGGACGGTAGCTATTCTCCTCATTATTGTGGCTTTACTGCTTACTTTTTCAGTGGGTGTTACCGCTGCCAGCACAAATATAAATTCCATATGCGAGCAGTTCCCCGCGCTCTCACAGAGGTTTCCCTCATGCCGCGAGACTCTACCCCCACCTCCACCGCCTCCGGCAGACGTTTGTCCAAATGTACCGGGCAACCAAGCATCCGGCCCGTGCGCGGATGAGCAGTGCGTCCAGCAGGGTGGTACATGGAACGGGACTTCGTGCGAGATGCCCCCGCCTCCGCCGCAACCACCTGACGATGGAAGGCGTAACATCTGCGAGAGATATTCTTTGTTCTCAAGAATCGCACCACCGTCGTCTTGTGATGTATGTCCCAATGTGTCCGGCGTGCAACTCAACGGACCGTGCGCAGATACAATGTGTGTCGATGATGGCGGCACGTGGAATGGTGACGCTTGTGAACTTCCACTGCCTCCACCACCAGTCACTGCGTGTTCAGACGGCATAGACAACGATGGCGACGGCAAAATTGATCATCCCAATGATCCGGGTTGCTCCGGCGCGTCTGACGATAATGAAACTGATGTTGTACAAGTATCTCCTGAACAAAACACGCTGAGCGCATCCGCTAGCAACTCTTATTGGGGCAGGTTCTCCATCACCGTGGCAGATGAGCGCGTTGTGCTTGGCCCCACTTCTTTCCCGATAACTACGCCAGGGATGGATCAGATAGCGTTGCTGACTAATGTTCACATCGACATAGAAGATCCCACCCATACAGTGGCAGGACCACAAGATGTACCGTTGGTGAACGGAATCGGAAACGTGACATTTACCGATACCGTATCGTTGGGTGTCGGGAGGACCGTGCTCCGCTTCCACGCCACGATTCCATCAGGAGAGCGATTCAAGGTTCAAGCTGGCGCTACGATTAGGATATCGGCAATCCCAGCTTCCGAC
>CAYVHJ010000016.1:0-8853 GCA_964451235.1 uncultured Candidatus Saccharibacteria bacterium
TTTCATCCACGCGTACGAAAATGGTTCGAGCGGTCCCTTGAGAGCGCGCCGATCAAATTCCTTTTTCATTTCTTTAATGGCCGTTTCAAATCCCGGGAATTGATCTTCAAGCCATCGTTCTACGCGCCATATAGTTGCCCTGCTTACCCGCAAGGTTTTCTCAATGGATCTATGTGATGCTCCTTCCATGAGCATTCGAGCAATGATGATGCGCCGCCCAAGCATGATACGTTCGCTCGGAGTTAGGAGGTCTCGGAGAAACATCTTAACTGCGTCTCGTCCCTTGATAACACTTGCTGCTGTATACAATGTATCGAGCGTTGCGATGGTTTCCTTTTTGCTTAATGCACGAGGTCTCATTTTCATATAGGAGAAGTGTACCATAGAAAAGTGGCTTCATATATGAAGCCACTTGGGGAATTGAAGGTTTAAAGAAAGAAACGGGTTGCTAGATTAGCGGGCGCGTTTCAGCAATTCCGAGATCACTTTGTAGCGGCGATCTTTGCGAAGCCCGTGGTGAGCTGCGAGTTTTTTCTTGAGCGCGGAGAATGAGCCGTCGAGATCGTTGGTAGTATTTGGCATGTTGAGCTCGGGATATTTTAGATACGTAAATAGGTGTGGGAGATTTGTTTTCAGCGAACGATACGCGGAACGCACTTTCTTGTGCGTGTAGTGCCACTTCTTTTTGTTGTTTGAAAATTCAAGGATCGTTTTCTCCTCGATGAAATCTTCCCACTTCGCGTGCCATGCGGCGAGCGCATCACTGAACGTCGCCTCGTTAGTTTTTGTGAGTGTCAACGCGAGAGATCGGAGTCCTCTTCCCGCATCAGTCTTCGGCCGACGGGTCAGATATTTAGTGATTTGCTTGATCTGATGGAATTGGCATATCTGTATCGGAATATCGCTGAATACAGCCAAGAATCCGCGCCTGCCGTCGACAACAGCAGCGGTGAATGTCCAACCACGTTCTTCGAGGATCTTTCGACCATACCGGTAGTGCGCCATGCGCTCACTGTCCACGTTGTGCCACCAGATATTTTTCTTGAGGTCGTGCGAACGAAAGACACAGACACCGTAGTCGTGTCTCCAGAACGTAGTGTCGGTGATGAAGACGCTTGGTTGTGGTGTGATGCTCTGCTCGGCAATCGTGACGGTGTCGAGCTTCCTCCGAATTGATACGTGCGAACGGCCGTGCTTCTTTCCCAGTTGTGCGAGCGTCTGCTTACCCTCGACGTACTCATTCCAAAGGTTTTCGTTCTCACCAGTAGTGCGTCGTTTTTGATTGAAATAGTTTTCTACATTCAAGGCATTGATATCTCTGCACACCACGTCGACGACCGTATTTCTTCACGCGCGTCGATACACAGTACGGGCATTTTCTGGCCCCTTTTTAATCGTCATATTAAATATTTGTCACTTTAGCTTGTATACAAGCCACAATATCGTGGAATCAGCAACCCGAAAGTTTCTTTAACTCGAATTGAATTGAAAACGCTTTATTGAATGGGTGGTATCCAAAAACGTATTTTTAAATCGCGTCTGAAAGTTTGTAGATTGGAGATATCATCGCAAGCGCAAAAAATCCGACCGCACCACCGATAATAACCATGAGAAACGGTTCGATGATGGTCGACATGTCTTTGGTCTTCCGCGATACTTCTTCTTCATAAAAATCAGCGAGATTCTGCAACATACCCGCGAGATCGCCGGTTTCTTCACCCACGCTGATCATTTCGCCGACCAGTGGCGGGTAGAGCTGTTCATTCGCAAGGAATGCGCGGGAAAACGGTTCGCCCTTCTGGACACTCGTCTCTGCCGCACGTAACACGTCTCTGAAAAAACTGTTCTGTACGACTTCCCCCGTGATCGAGATCGCTGTTACCATCGGAACACCTGACCCCAAGAGCGAAGAAACCGTCCGTGCGGTCCGTGCTGAATTCAATTCGCGCACGATGCTGCCGATAATAGGAATGTGGAGAAAGAACCAATCCATGAATCGCTTGCCGGGTTTGGTCCGGATTGCAATGAGTATGCCGGCAACCACCGATGCCACGATGACGACTGCGAGGAGCGTGTGGGCGACCAGGAAGTCGCTTATTCCGATAAGCGCCTGTGTCGTCGGAGGAAGTTCGGTACCCAATTCTTTGAAAGTCTGCGATAATGTGGGTACGACTGAAACCATCATCAGGCCGCCGATCCCGATGATCGCGATCACGATGATCGATGGATAGATCATCGCGCCGCGTACTTTTTTCTTGAGCGAATGCATGCGCTCCATCTGGTCTCCTATTGTACGCAGCGCACCCGAGAGATTGCCCGATTCCTCTCCTGATTTCACCATCGCGACAAAAAGCGATGAGAACACATTCGGGAACTTCGCGAGTGCTTCATAAAATGCCGAGCCGCGGCGCACATCGTTTGAAATTGCGATCAGTACATTCACAAAACGCGGGCTACTAGTCTGACGTTCGATGACCGCAAGTGCGCGCGAAAGCGGCAGACCCGCCTTGAGCATCGCGGAGAGCGATTGTGCGAACGATATCTTGGCCTGTTCGGGAACGGTGGAGAGCCGCGCGCTCCAGTAGGTGAAATTCCAAATCGACTCGCCATTCCCTTCCGTCACCGATACCACTTTCCCACCTTCATGGCGGATAATTTTGTAGAGTTCGAAGCGATCCTGCGCCTCGGCAACGCCTTTGTAGACTTCGCCATCCTCGCGTTGGGCAGTATAGCTGAATCGCATCTCTCTATTGTAGCTTGCTTTTGTCTTCGGTTGTCCGTTTCCCACATTTTGATAGGATCTGGATAGTAAAGCAAAGGAGAGCGGCATGAAACATGAGCAGATTTTCGAAGTTATCAATCACTATCGAAAGACATTTGAAGAGCGCGGCATCGAGAAAATCAACTATCCTCATAATCAGTTGGTAGCATCGCCTGAACTTACTCTCGCGCATTGCCACGGCATGCTCGATAAGATCGATGGGTTTCTGAAAGATGGCCACATTGAGAAGGTTTTTCGTTGGCTTGGCTTTATCCAAGGCGTCTTGTGGTGTCAGAAATACTATACGCTTGATGCATTGAAGGGTCACAACCGCACACCTGAATCACCGGCGCCTGCGAAACCCGAAGTGTCTGAAGCTGTCAAGCGTGTGCGGCGCGAAGAAGGTCCGCCAGGCGATGGCAGCCTTGGTTGTGGTTGTGGATTCTGTAATTGAAATACAAAGCCGGCCTCCAAAAAAGAGGCCGGTTTTTTCGTTACGCTTTCTTGAAAAGGGACGTGAACGTGCCCGCGACGAGTTCGAAGACGTAGCAACCGGTTGCCAAGATGCCACTCACTGCACCAGTGATCCAGAACGCGGCGAAGACAATATAAAGGATCTGGAACCACGCGAACCACCGATCGATATTCAGAACGAGATATTCGTGATGCTGGGCCGGCACATAGAGCGCAGAGCCAGTGGTCTGTAGAACGGCATACGCGCCGAACACAAAGATGGCAAGCACCGCCATTACGGTACCGACGAGCCAGAGCGCCTGTGCGCCCTCTTCGAACCGCTTTTTCAGTATAGAAACAACTTGCATCGTACCCTCCATGGGGTTTTCCTAAAGTAACTGTATAACCGGTCACCGAAAGCGCAACTGCTGGCAATTGAAAATGCACTACTGTCAACTCAAGTTCGCGATTTCCAAAAAACTTATTCCGTGATAACGCGGAGCACTTCGGAGATGGTAGTGACACCTTGCGCCGCTTTGAAAATGCCGTCTTCCGCCATGGTGAGCATATTTTCTTTCCGTGCCTGTGTGTGTATCTGATCCGTGGTCGCGTTCGCCATCACCATTCCTTTGATGGATTCGGTCATATTCAAGACTTCGTAGATGCCGATGCGCCCCGCGTAACCATCGGGACATTCCGGCGATTCTTTTGGTTTGTAAAACGGGATGTTCTTCCACATTGCCGTCTTTTGCACAATGCCTTCGTCTTTGAGCGCTTTGAACACGACGCCTGCGTCCACCATCTGTTCCAACCGCGTCGATTCGTCGCGGGACAATGCATATTCTTCTTTTGCACACAGCTTGCGGACGAGACGCTGTCCGATGATCGCGCGGAGCGTCGAGACCAAGAGAAATGGTTCGACTCCCATGTCAATGAGGCGCGGGATGGCGCCGGCGGCGGAATTGGTGTGCAGGGTCGAGAGCACGAGGTGGCCGGTCAACGCGGCATTGATGGCGAGGTTCGCTGTTTCTTTGTCGCGGATCTCACCCACCATGATGATGTCGGGGTCTTGGCGCACGAGACTGCGCAAACCGGTTGCGAATGTAAAACCGATCTCGGGCTTCACCTGCGTCTGATTGACGCGCGGCATCTGGTATTCGATCGGATCTTCGATGGTTGAAATATTCACCGTCGGCGTGTTCACGATGTCGAGCAGTGTGTAGAGCGTCGTCGATTTTCCTGCTCCCGTAGGACCGGTCGACAGCACCATACCCGTCGTTTTCCGCGTCGCCGAGTGCAGATGTTCGAGCGCGTCACCATGAAAGCCAAGTGCCTCGAGTGTAAATCCGGAAACGGTTTCACGTAGAAGACGCATGACCACCTTTTCGCCGTAATAGACGGGTAAGATGGAAATACGGAATGATACACGCTCACCACTCGATTCCACCGCGAAACGGCCGTCCTGGGGAAGACGTTTTTCGTCGAGACGCAAGTTCGCGAGCACTTTGATACGCGCAACCATCGCATTCGCCGCCGTTTTCGGCAGAACCATCGCATCGTGCAGGATGCCGTCGATGCGATACCGGATCACCAGTGAATCTTCTTGCGGTTCCATGTGAATGTCGGATGTGTTCTGTGCGATCGCATGATGTAGTAGCGTGTCGATGACGCGCACGGCGGCGTTCCCCTCGGCCAATTTGCGCAGATCGCCTTCATCCCCCGCTGTCTGCCCCAGTGCTTCCGTCTCGCGGCGGATGACCTCGCCCAGGTTGTCGTCGAGCGAGCGTTGATATTGGCGGAGTGCGTGTTTGATGGACGCGTCGTCGGTTAACCGCGGCTGGATTTTCAAACGTGTCTTCTTTTTGACGAAGTCGATGGCGGCAAGGTCATCGGTGTTGAGCATCGCGATCTCAAGATCATCACCCTTCCTGTTGTACGCGATGATGTTATTGCGGCGCGCTATCGGCTCCGGAACGAGCGCGAGTGTCTGGAAATCAATCTTGGATTTCTTGAGATCGACAAAAGGGATGCCAAGGATGTAGGCATAACTGCGGCGCAGTTCGTCTTCGTTGATGTCACCCTGCGCAACCAGTAGCTCGCCTATGGTGCGTTTGGTCTTCTCCGCTTCGCGCTTTGCGGCATCAAATTGCTGTTTCGAAACCAACCCTGCGTCGAGCAGGAATTTCTGAAGATGTTCTGCGGCGATAAACATACCCGGTTAGTGAAATTTCAGCTCGCACGTCGCTGAATGAGCAAGTGATGTGACGCTTAGTTGGTAAGGAAGCACTGCCCCGCTGATAGTTCGATTATGCCCGCAAGCGCCGTGCAGGGTGGCAACACCGCTGTGCGATGCGTTTTTTGTACTATTTTCTGCACTGTATGTTTGGGTGGACATAATCAAGCTGAAATTCTACTACCGGGCATATGCTAAATACTGCGTGGGAAAAGCATACCCATGCGCACAATGCATACAGTATATCAGGTGGCGGAGCGAGCGGATTCGTGTATACACTGTTCGAAGCGAGAAGAGGATACCCACATGGAAGACAGACCGAGCATCCTGCCATTCACACGAAAGGAAGATGTGCTCAAAGACGCCCGTACGCTTTTGCATACGCTCGCCGAGATGATCACAATCATCGAAAAGGAGAATAGGGACTCCGAGCCGCTCCACCTGGCACTTGAGCAGTTGAGCATCGTATATGAGCCATCCGCCGTACTCAAAGAACAATTGAACCTGCAACGCATCAACAACACCCTCGCAGGACAAGCTGTTGTGGATACAGATGCGCCTGAGCCAAACATGGATGAGCTCAGGAGAGCGGTGCGGAACGCCCGAACAGCGCTGTTGCACAGCGACATTCCACAGGACAATGTGGTCAAGTTGCCAAGCGTCCTGCTCGGGGAGGCTATTTTCGCGTCTTAGCGAGCACCCGCTGAATCGCAAGAATATACGCGGCAGTACGCATGTCACTGCCGCGTTTTTTCGCTTCACGAACGACTGCGGCGTATGCCTCATCCATCTTTTTCTTCAACTGTTCCGCGACTTTCTTTTCACTCCACGACTGTTTCTTTAAATTCTGCACCCATTCGAAATAACTCACGATGACTCCGCCGCTATTCGCGAGAATGTCAGGGATGACCGGAATGCCGCGCGCATGGAGTATCGCATCCGCCTCAACGGTCGTCGGCGCGTTCGCCATCTCGAGCACAACTTTTGCCTGCACGCGCGGTGCGTTCGCTTTCGTGATCTGTTCGGAAAGCGCTGCGGGAATCAGAATGTCGACAGGAAGTTCGAGCAAGGCTTCGTTCGACACCGCATCCCCTTGCGGAAGCGTTTTGCTTTTTTGCGCGGCAACGAGTTCCACCCGTGAAAATCCTTCCTTGCGATACACACCTCCTTTTGAATTCGACACGGCAACGATACGATAGCCACGCTCACTCAATAGATGCGCAATGTGTCCACCAACGTTGCCAAATCCTTGTATTGCAACACTTGTCTCCCTAGGGTTCCACCGATTCGCGGCCACAAAGTGTTCTATTGTATAGACACCGCCTAGGCCCGTCGCCACATCGCGCCCCCTGGACCCGCCTTTTTTTAAGGGTTTTCCTGTCACCACCGCAGGTTGATACTTCCCCGTCATTTTCCCGTATTCATCGGCAAACCAACCCATAACTTCCGCATCAGTCCCTACATCCGGTGCGGGAATATCGCTATGGGGACCCACCGTCGTGCCAAGCGCGCGGACAAACGCCCGCGTCAGCCGCTCCAATTCTTTTTTTGAAAGCTCTTTCGAGTTCACGGTGACACCGCCTTTTGCTCCACCGTACGGAAGCCCCGCGAGCGCGCATTTGATCATCATCAGGAATGCAAGTTCCTGCACCTCTGCTTCATCGACATGGTGATGGTATCGAATGCCCCCTTTGGTCGGACCAAGCGCATCGTTATGTTGCACGCGGACGCCGGAAAAAACGCGCGTCGAGCCGTCGTCCATCACCACGGGCATCGAAACAGAAATAATGCGCTGGGGATGTTCCAACAGCGCGCGTTCTCTAAGCGAAAGTTTCAGCATGTCCGCGATCGGCGCGAGTCGTTTACTGCACGCTTCGCATTTGTTCGATGGCCGAGGAGTGTTTTGCATCACCGAAGTATAGCATTGGGTACTTTAGGTTTACTATCAGCACGCGCCTTGCATTTCCTACAGTATTTGCTATACTATTGAAGTCAGTAACGGTCCGGCTTTTGTCGGGCATTTTTAATAGATATTCCAAAATAATATGAGTTTTATAGACCTTAAGGCACTGAACGCGGCGCTGATCGAATTGCAGGAGGAGAAAGGCATCTCGCGCGCGAGCGTGTTGAGTGCAATTGAAACGGCGCTCGGCACGGCGTACCGCCGTGAATACGGCAAGCGCGGACAGATCATCCGCTGTTCGTTCAACCCCGACACCGGCGACATGGAATTCCGTCAGGCGAAGATCGTCGTCGACAACACGTTGGTGCGCCTTGAAGGCGAGGAGGCAACCGGCGATGACGACCACCGTTCACGTTTCAATCCGGAACAACACATCATGATCGAGGACGCGCGCCGCATCAAAAAAGAAGCGGAACTCGACGAAGAAATCTCCTTCCCGCTCGAATCGAAAGAAGATTTCGGCCGCATCGCCGCGCAAGCCGCAAAACAGGTCATCTTGCAGAAGATCCGCGAAGCAGAGCGCGATTCAATGATGGAAGAATTCGGCGAACGCGAAGGTCAAATAGTGACCGGTCACGTCCAACGTTTCGAACGCGGCAACCTCTTCATCGATCTCGGCCGCGCAACCGCCATCCTTCCGTTCGAAGAGCAGATCCCAGGCGAGCGTTACCGCCAAGGCGAGCGCATCCGCGCACTACTCTTCAAAGTAGACGAGAACGCCCGTGGTTCATTCTTGAAACTCTCCCGCTCGCACCCGCGCTTCCTTGTGAAGCTGTTTGAGAATGAAGTTCCTGAAGTCGCGAACGGCACTGTCGAAGTAAAGGCGGTGGTTCGCGAACCGGGTTCCCGCGCCAAAGTCGCCGTTCTGTCGCACGATGACCACATTGATCCGGTGGGTGCCTTGGTCGGCCAGCGCGGTGTGCGTGTGGCTGTCGTTACGTCGGAACTCGGTGGAGAGAAGATAGACATCGTCGAATGGTCAGCAAACCCAGCTGAATTCGTACAGGAGTCACTGAAGCCGGCCGAGATAATCGACATCACCCTTAACGAAGATGAGGGCCGCGCCATCGTCACCGTCGCCGAAGACCAGCAATCGCTCGCGATCGGCCGCGGCGGACAGAACGTACGCCTCGCCGCCCGCCTCACCAATTGGAAGATCGACATCCGTTCCGCCGGAGGCATTGAAAAGAAAGAAGCGGTAGCTGCCGAAGAAGCCCTATCAAATGGAGAAGTGAAGGCGGAGAAGGTGGCCATCGAGGCGGAAACGGAAAAAGCGGACGAGTAAACTCGGCCGCTTGCACTCAGCTGTATCTCAGACCGCCTCGCACAAGGTGGTCTGACCTGTAAACAGATTCGTAATGTTCCCACGCCGCTTCCACTAACGCCAAGGGGTAGAACATGGAAAGGCGGGCCATTAAAGGCTCTGGCTCCAGTTTGTTAACA
>CAYVHJ010000017.1:0-1176 GCA_964451235.1 uncultured Candidatus Saccharibacteria bacterium
ACAAACTGCCGCTTCTTCTCGTTATCGAGAATAATCTTTTTTCAATCAATTCATATATAAAAAACCGCCGCTCGGTGAACTACGACGTTAAAAAGATCGTCGAAGGATTGGGTGCTCGCTACGAGCAGGCAGACGGGAATGATTACCATGACGTGCACGAAAAAGCGCTCTCGCTCGTCAAATCGATCAGAGAAAAGAGTGAGCCGGCGGTCCTCGAGTGCATGACGTACCGGCACATGGCGCATAGCACGCCCCTCATGGAAGAAGGATACCGCAACGAAGACACTGCAGAAAAACGACAAGAGAGCGATTCATTGAAAAAACTCCACAGTGAATTGCTCGGTGTTGGTGTTTCAGAAAAAAGACTTTCTTCGCTAGAGAACACACTACGCGCGGGGGTCCGGAAAGATATCGAGTTTGCGCAAAAATCACCTTTTCCGAAGAAGAAAGAACTCTACACAGATATGTACGCAAAATAACTATGGCTTCTCGAATCATCAAATACTCAGACGCACTGAAGGAAGCAACCGAACAGCTTCTTCTGCGCGACCCGCGCGTCTTCGTACTCGGCTTGGGCGTCCCGCAGGGCGCCGGAGGAACGACGACCGGCCTGCATGAGAAATACCCGCAGCGAGTCCTCGATACGCCGACCTCCGAGGCGGCACTCACCGGACTCGCGGTAGGCTCTGCCATATCGGGCCTTCGCCCCATCGTGCATCACGATCGTGTTGAATTCAGCTTGCTCGCCTCCGATCAGATGTTCACTCAAGCAGCGAAGTGGAACTACATGTTCGGCGGCGGGAATCCCGTGCCACTCACCGTTCGCATCGTCGTCGGCCGGCAATGGGGCAACGGTCCACAGCACTCCCAAGCCCTCTATGCAATGTACGGGGCGGTGCGCGGATTGAAAGTTGTCATCCCCTCCACCCCGCGCATGGCAAAAGGTCTCCTCATTTCTGCGGTGCGCGACCCGAATCCTGTACTCGTTCTTGAGCCGCGATGGCTCTACCAGACAAAGCAGGATGTACCGAAAGGAATGTTCGAGGTTCCGCTCGAAAAAGCGAATGTCGTGCGCAAAGGAAAAGACATTACGGTCGTGGCATAAGGCGACGGTCTCGCAGATCCCCTGCAGGCACTTCCGCCGGGCGGAAAAACAATCCGTGCCGAGACGATCGA
>CAYVHJ010000017.1:1186-2955 GCA_964451235.1 uncultured Candidatus Saccharibacteria bacterium
AGGCGTTCGGTGGGGGGTCCGAAATTGTGGCAGGTGTCATAGCGCAGTGTCCCCTCCAACAAAGACCGGCGGTACTTGCAGCACCCAATGTTCCCTGCCCGACCTCGACGGCCCTCACCGCAAGCTGGTACCCGACGAAAGTCGATATCGCAAATGCGATACGTCGCGTCTTGAAAAAACCGCCGATCCGGCGGACACTTACCTTCCAAGAGCTGCATCTTGCGCCAACCCTTACGCTGCCATGACCAAATCAAAAAAACAAAAGAGAATACTTATCATCGGCGAGAGCTGCCGCGACGTATTCGTTTATTGCGACACCGCGAGACTCGCGCCCGATATTCCTGTGCCAGTACTCCATGTCGTAAAGACAACGGAAAACCCGGGCATGGCCAAGAATGTGGAGCGCAACATTAAAGCACTTCACCCGCACTGCGACATCGTCACCAACAAGAACTGGCGAGTTATTACGAAGACGCGCTTCATGCACGAAAAGACGCCGCAGGCTTTTTTCCGCGTGGATTCCAAGCACGTGCACCCGCCTGCGAGCGTGCGCAAAATCCCGCTTAAAAAGTATGATATCGTCGGCATTTCGGATTACAACAAAGGATTTTTGACGCACGAGGACATCGAGTATATTTGCAAGAACCACCCGCTCGTGTTCGTCGACACGAAGAAACGTGTCGGGCGTTTCCTGAAGAATGCGCGATACGTCAAGATCAATAAATTCGAGTACGAGCACTCCGTGCCCATACCTCGCGATATCGATCGAAAAATAATCTGTACGCGCGGCGGCGAGGGTGTCCATTTCCGCGGGAAGATATTTCCGGTGAAGCCAGTCGAGGTGAAAGACGTGGCCGGTGCGGGCGACAGCTTCTTCGCCGCGCTCTTGGTGCGCTTCGCCGAAACGGATGACATCAAAGAAGCCATCGCCTTTGCGAACCTCTGCGCATCACAGGTGGTCAAGAAAAAAGGCGTCTCTGTTATCAAACGCCCAAAAACGGACCTCAAGAATTAGCCTGTCGGTTTATTTCGCTCTGACCAATACTCGCCACTTTGTAGTTTGCTGAGACCCCGATCTTCTCTCGCCTTCGTAATTCGCCAGACTTCACTAGCATGAAGCTCCTTTTGGATTTTTTCAAAACCAGCTAGACGCTCTGGGTTGCCGACGTATCTTCTTCTAAGTAAATCTTCCGAGGTAACGAACTTCGCGACAATATCTCTAAATTCAGAGTGCTCTCTCGTTACGTATTTATAAAATTCTCGGACGCGCGGCATGTGCAGTTCGATTGTTGAAAAAACGATCGAATGTAATCTGCGATCTTTGGTGATCTGCAGAGAGTGTAAGACGCCTTCAAATGTATCGTTATCGGCACTCGCGATCACTTCCGGCGCCTCTCTTGCTCTTCGAAGCAGTTCCTCCTTCATGACCGATCCCTCGCTTAATCCTGCCGGCGCATCTTTGAGATACTCCGGTCGCCCTCCTGCGATAATAAAGTTTCCACGTCTCACCTTCAGAGGTCTCAACGCGTTCCACACCCCGCCCCAGAATAGAAAGACAATCCGTACGTGGAAGCGGAGTTTCAGGATTCGCGAATGATTCCGCATTGTCCTTCCTCGGGACCTCGATCGTCATTACGAAAAGGATACCGCGAACAGAGGCGGCCGGCTACCGAGCATCGCAGATGAGGTCGAGTTCGGGGCTCGCTTTCAGCTCAAACCGATATTCGGGCACGTAGCTGCGACTACGCGCTCGAAGGCGCCCTGCGTCC
>CAYVHJ010000017.1:2965-6449 GCA_964451235.1 uncultured Candidatus Saccharibacteria bacterium
TTTGTCTCGGGATTTGCAAAATTCTCCGCATTGTCCTTTTTTAGTTTCTCTACCGCCATATGAAGACGTTAGGAAAAGAATATCCCGAATGGATGTAGGAGGCTACCGAGCATCGCAGATGAGGTCGAGTTCGGGAGAGAATTTCAGCTCAAAACGATATTCGGGCACGTAGCTGCGAATAAGCGCTTGAAGGCGCTCTGAATCCCCCGGCTTGTGGTAGGCCGAGAGAGCCATAGCGGGGCGAAACTTCTGAACAGTTTCTCGGGCTCCCTCGAGGATCTCGTTTTCAAATCCTTCTGTGTCGACCTTGATGAAGTCGACACGTGCTAGATTTCGCGCCCTGACAAATGCGTCGATGGTCGTGATGGGAACGGTTTCTTTATCGCTATATGACCCAGCGAGACCGGATTCTGCAAGCGTGTTGCCTTCTCCGGAGGAACTCTCGATCAAGAGCTCCGTCTCTCCGATATTATTGCCGAGTGCACTTCGCACGGCAACCGCGTTCTCGTAGATTCCCAGGTTTTTTTCGAGCGTCTCGAAGGTCGAACGCGCCGGTTCGAACGCATACACCTTCCCGCGTGACGCGAGCGTTGCTGCAAACACGCTGAACGTGCCGATATTCGCACCAGCATCTATCACGATCGAATCGTCTGCAATGCGCCCCTGTGCGCGATACTCATCCTGCAGGATAACTTCGTTGATAAGCCGGAGTGCGACAAGCCAATTCTTGAATTTTTCTGGACCTGTCGCTCGGAATGGCTTCCCAAAAAGCATCGGTATCTGGTTGTAGAGTCCCGTCCTCTCAAAAATTGCTTCGAGTTCCTTGTCGAGAAGAGATTGGAGTTTGCGTTGGAGCTCTGGCGATTTGAACCGGCCGGGCAGAAGATTCCGCACACACTCGAGGAAACTGATCTCTCCCCGACGCCATACCCCGAACCCGTATGCGCGCCATGCAATCTGCTGCTCGTGTGATTTTTCGACAAATGACGGAAGGCGAAGCGGAAACAATTCTTCCTTTATCAGCATTTCGAGATCAAGCATCACGCTATGGTACACTGATTTACCATGAAATACCTCAACAGCGATCTCAAGGTTCCCCTCCTCGATGCCATCGACAAATTCACGATTATAGAACTGAAGCACGAGCGCGCCGAAAACGACGAGAACAGGCAATCTATCGAGAATGAAACCGCGTTTTGGAAGAGCGTCTTGGATGCATACCGCAAGGATGGTGTCGATGTGAGAGATGAGTGGATCGATATCATGAAGGAGGTGAATGGAAGGCTCTGGGACATCGAGGAGGCCATCCGCAACGCCAAGAAAAACAAGCTCTCAAACGAGGCGGTGGGCAAACTCGCTGTGCAGCTTCGCAACCTTAACGACGAGCGTGTCGCGAAGCGCGCGAAAATGGCTGACGTGCTGGGTACAGATTTCTTCGACACGGGGGAGAGACTAGCGGCTGAAACTCCCTACAAACTGCCACTCCATGAGACTGTCGACCGTCTCACTATTACTTCCCTAAAGTTAGAGCGTCTCAAAGGCAACAAAAATTATCCATCGTTCGAGCGCGAATATGCATTTTACTCGAAGGTAGTAGATGCATTTCGCAAGGACGGGATCGACGTCAAAGATGAATGGATTGCGAATATGAAGGCAGCGAACGGGCGGGTGTGGGATAGAGAAGCTGCCATACGGCAAGGTCGTGAACAAGAATTCGGGCTCGAGGAAATGGGACGGCGCACGCTGGAGCTTCGCGACATCCAGATGCAGGAGCGCATTCCAGCGAAAAATAGAGTGGCGTCTGCGATCAATGCTCCCTTCTTTGAAGTAAAGACGAGAGCAAACCACGAACAATGATGGAAGCGTTCACGGAAGCGGAAAGCAAGGAGTTCATTCGCCTCCTGAAAAAAATTCAGGAAAACGGCTACTGGACGCCCCATGAAGTATGGCTGGAAACACTGCGCACGTTTGCGCGTTATGCGTTCGAGCTTGTCATCATTGATCACAAGAATGAAATCCCTCGCATTCTTATGACACGATATACCGGCAATACCATGCCTGCGCACAAGGGACGCTTCCACATCCCGGGCGGTTTTGCACTGCTCAAAGAGAGCGTCGAGGAGACCTGTTCGCGGATCGCGAGAGGCGAACTCGGTGTCGACGTAAAATTCCAAGGACTGCTCGGCATTCATAAATGGTCGCTCAACGAATCGCCAAGCGGTGCTCTCCCACTTTCGATCTACTCCTCATGCAAACCATTTAATAAGATTGCATTAAGCGAAAGCTGCCGCTTCTTTACGCGTGAAGAAATGCTCGCGCTTTCGGCTACCGACATGGTCGCCTTTCATCCACATCGAGCGTTTGTCGATCGATACCTGCAACAACTTGAATCGAACCACGCCGTTTCTTTATCGAACGTTTGACAATCGAGCTTGATCCATTGGATAATGCTTGAGCAGGCCATCCGGTCTGTAAGCCCCTTGAAACTGGAGAAAGGAGGGCCGAAATGCCCAAAAACTCCATCAGAATCGCAAGTCTGGACGTGGGCAGGTTCTTTACCGGGAACTCGCTCTCCATCATGCGGTTCATCGTCGACCCTCGGTGGGATGTCATATGCCTCCATGGACTCCCGGAATACGTCGTGCATGACCGTGCGTTCAAAGAGCGTTGGCCGATCGGAGAGTTCCGGTCGCTGACGCGGCACTTCATGCAAGGCGGGATACGGTGCCATGTCGGCAATGGCATTTTCTCGCAAGAGTTGTCGTTTAGCTCGGTCACGGCCACTGCCTACGTTGGTGCAGTGGAGCCGGTTCGGGACCTCGATCCGAACTCCGTGATAGTGAGCGAAAACGGCAATGCGAACGCGAAGGACTACGCGCTCCTTGAAAAGAGCGAGAGTAGGCTGGTAGTGTTCGCAACTATCGAGATAGACGGTGAGCCGCTTACGATCGGCACCACGGACATGCCGTGGCGTCCAGCTGGGTTGGCGCTTGATGATGACTTGCGCGCGAGCCTTAAAAAGCTCGCCAAGGCCATCAGCATGAAGCAGAGGCCGCTCGCGATATCTGGCGGCTTCCGGGCGCGCGAAAGCGATGCCTACCAGTTCCTGCTTGCAGAAGTGAAGCGTCATGATCTGACGTTGCATGACTGTACGCCACCCCACATTGTGAACACGGTCGACTGGAAGAACCGTGGCAAGGAAGGGCCCGACCTCGTGGTCGACTACTTCCTAACGACAGAGGGGGTCGAGGTTTCTGGTGTTGATGTCCGCCCGGGCATCAGCAAGAACTTCGGCGTATCTGCGACATTCGCGTGGTGACCGGCAGGTAACGACCGCTGCGCGCCGCAGACTCCTTTACTAAGAGCTCCTTCTTGCGAAGGGGCTCACTTTTTGTGCTATAACTGTCTCGATGCAGAAAATTAAAGTCGCGATGTTTACCGACGAGCTCGACGTCGGGAAGGAGCGCTGCCCGTACTATCGCCG
>CAYVHJ010000017.1:6549-8607 GCA_964451235.1 uncultured Candidatus Saccharibacteria bacterium
ATCATGACGCACGCGGGAGGCGATGTGCTCTCGCCCACCGATTTTTTCTCGCTTCCGCGCCTCGTCTTCAACTACACCCTGATTTGGTTTAGTCGCTACGTCGACGCGTTCCTCGGAGTTTCCAATTATGGCGTGCGAGAGATTATCTATGCCTACGGTGTCTCGCCGGATAAGGTGTTTACCGTTTTGCCGGCGGTTGATCAAATGTACGATCCGATTCCGAGCGACGTGCAGATCGCTTCGACGGTGCAAAAATACGGACTGGAGAAAGGAAAGTACATTCTCTTTCTGGGACGTTTTCGCCTGCACAAACACGTCGGGCATCTCGTGCGCTCGTACATCCGCTACCGTGAGCAAAATCCTAACGCGAAAGAAGTGCTTGCGCTCGCAGGAAGCACGAGGGCCGAGTACGATCGCACGTTTGGCGAGCTCCCCGATTCTCCATTCACCTCGGAGATCAAGTTTGTGGGCTATGTCGAGACCGACGATGTGCCCTCGATCTATGCGGGTGCGATGGTAATCTCATTCGTCACGCTAAGCGAGGGCTTCGGGATGCCCATCATCGAAGGCGGAGCGTGCAAGGCACCGATCATCGTTTCAAATTTCACTGCCTCACCCGAGGCAGCGGGCGACGCAGCGATTGTTGTTGATCCGCACGATCAGCAAGCGCTGGCTGATGCCTTCCGGCTCGTACAGAAGCCCGAAGTGCGAAAAACGCTCATCGAACGCGCGTACAGGCGAAGCCGCTTCTTCACGATCGAGATGTCCACTCGTTCGACAATCGCCGTGTACAAACAAGTCTTGGGGCTTGGAAAACACCTTCGCTACAACGAAAAGCCTACTCCTCAATTTGTGCCGTACAATACGTCGAAGCTTTTCGACGAATAAGCCGTCGAAGAACATATCATCTTTGCCGATGCGGCCGCATGGCAAAAGCGGATAGCCCTACTTTCGCATCCGCATTACAAAGTAATCAGTTGGGATCTGCAAGACATCCTGTTCAACAAATACATCAACGGAAGAAAAAATTTTCCGAGCGAGTTTTTGATACTCGTGATCGAAGCGCACATTTTGCCCGCGATCTCTCGAGAGGATAAATTTCTTGATCCACGATTGGCCTTGAAGGTACACGCCGTCGACCGTGAATACCACACCGTCTTCTTTAAGCATCGATCGCGCGAACAAAAGCACATCTCGAACCTCCCCATCATTGAGGTGATGGAGCACGCCGTAAAGCACGACGACGTCAAAGCCGTTGTTCGGCAGTGCGAGCCGCTCGATATTGTTGACATCGATGATCTCAAACCGGCCGCGGGAGCCATACTTCTTTCTTGCAAGCTCGATGTAGCGTGGATTCACATCTACTCCCGTGTAGTCGACGTGCGCAGGGAGATAGTCCAGCAGCTCCCCCGAGCCACATCCAATATCGAGGAGGTGGCAGCGCTCCGAAAGCGGCAGATACGTACGAAAAATTCTGTCGCGCGCTGCGCGAGAGCCGACAAGCCATTGGTAGAGATCGTAGACAGACGGAAACTTCAGTATGCTGCGTAGCCCCGTATTCCCCTCACTCATGCGAAAATATCTTTGATTGCATCAATCACATCCTGCACGTCTCGATCAGTGAGCTTCGCTGAAAGCGGGATCGAGGCCGTCCGCTCGCCAATCCATTCGCTGTTCGGAAGATCGCCTTCTTTATGGCCGAGAAGCTTCCGGTAGACTGGCTGAAGATGCAGCGCATAGAAATGGACGCCGCAGCCGATGTTGCGCTTCGTCATTTCCTCCAGGAATTGATCTCGCGTCACTTTCGTCTTCGAATCGTCCATAAGCACTGTGTAGAGATGGTACGCATGCCTATCGCCCTTTGCCACGGGCGCGGGTAAAATGATCGGCAGATTTTGGAGATCTTCGCTGTACTTTTTCCAGATTTCTTCCCGACGCTTCCAATTTTTTTCGATTCGCGCGAGCTGGTGAATGCCGCGTGATGCTTCAATGTCCGACATGTTGTACTTGTATCCGGCCTCTATATATTCGTAGTGCTTGTCGCCCTCTTTGCCGTAG
>CAYVHJ010000018.1:0-8375 GCA_964451235.1 uncultured Candidatus Saccharibacteria bacterium
CAAACTCGCGGATCATCGCTATATCTTGCCGTGTTCGCCGCGTTAAGCGCTCGGCCTCCAAGATCTTGCCCGCGTCGTTCAGATCCCTCAATCGCGCCTTCAACTCCTCTTCGATATCGGCAAGCGCGGCATCCTGTACCTCTTTTGGCGTCACGTACTGCCGCGCGGGAAATACGAAGATCGCATCATGTTTCTGCTTAATCTCGCGCGTGATGGCGTCGATTTCCTCGATCTTTGCGATCTTACCGCCCGCAAGATCGAGACGATATACGACACGCTCGCTCGCGGGCATAAGCTCGACACGGCTTCCAAGCGCGCGAAAGGTTCCAGGCGAAAGATCGCCGGTCGTGCGCTCAAAATATATGGAGACGAGTTTGCGCATGAGCGTTGCGCGCGTCATCGCTTCACCTTTCGAAAGTTTGAGGTTCACCTTCTCATATTCGACGGGACTTCCGAGTCCGTAGATACACGAGACCGAAGCGACGACAATGACATCTTTGCGCGTGAGAAGCGCTTGCGTGGCGGCGTGTCGCAAGCGCTCGATATCTTCATTGATATCTGCCTCTTTCTCGATGTAGGTGTCGGTAATGGGTACATACGCTTCTGGCTGATAAAAATCGTAGTAGGAAACGAAGTAGTGCACGGCATTCTTGGGGAAAAATTCCCTATATTCGGCTGCAAGTTGCGCCGCAAGCGTCTTGTTGTGCGCGATGACAAGCGTCGGTTTTCCCCACCGCTCTATAACATTCGCCATGGTGAATGTCTTTCCAGAACCGGTAACACCGAGGAGTGTCTGGTCTCGCTTCCCTTCTTTCAGACCTTTTACGAGTGCGTCAATAGCAGATGGCTGGTCGCCTGCAGGCCCATACTCCGACTCGAGTTTAAAACGTGCCATCCGGCTACTCTATCAAGAAAGTATGAGCCCGGCACTAAAACTAGTTTTAGTGCTGGACGAGCACGCACACGTTTTTCTTGCCGCGCGTGAGAATCGCGATTCCACTATAAAAATCCTCCGGCCCGAGCTCGCGCTTCGGGTCGGTGATTGCTTCGCCGTTTAATGTGACAGCCTTGCCCGCAAGGAATCGGCGCGACTCCCTTTTACAGGGGCAAAGCCTTGCGGCCACCCGCGCCTCCATGATACTTGTACCCGCTTGAACTTCTTGTGAAGGCGCGGCCGAGCGTAACATTTCAAGCGCATCGCGCTCGAGTCCTCGCACACTTCCCTCTCCAAAGAGCACCTGCGATACCTGCTCCGCTTTCGCCGTTTCCTCCTCGCCATGAACGAGTGCCGTCACTGCGCGCGCAAGGATGTGTTGCCCATGTCTCTCACGCGGATCACGCTTGTGCAGCTCGAGCGCGGCGTCAATCTCCGTTTTCGAGAGCATCGTCATCTTCAGAAAATACTCCTTCAAGTTTTCGTCTTCGGTATTGATCCAAAACTGATAGAACTGATACGGCGAGGTTTTCGAAGGGTCGAGCCAGATAGTAGCAACTTCGCTTTTTCCGAATTTCCTACCGGTCGCCTTGTCGACGAGAAGCGGCCACGTGAACGCGTAGGCAATATCACCCGTCTTCCGGCGGATAAAATCGACACCGGAAACGATATTGCCCCATTGATCGGAGCCGCCAACCTGCAGATCGCATCCATACTCCTCGTGCAGATACAAATAATCGTACGCTTGCAGAAGCGCGTACGAGAATTCGGTGTACGAAATCCCTTTTTCCGGATCTTTGACGCGATCCTTGATAAAGTCGCGCTGTAGCATCGCGTTTACCGTGAAGTGCTTCCCAACGTCGCGCAGGAATTCGATCATATACAATTGCCCGAGCCACTCGGCGTTGTCGACGAGCGTGAAATCCGTGGAACCAAAGAGTTGTTTCACCTGTTCCGAAATTTTCTCGGCATTTTTCGCCACCGTCTCGGCATCAAGGAGGACACGCTCCGCGCTTTTTCCTCCGGGATCACCTATCATCCCCGTTCCTCCCCCTATCACGAGGATCACTTTGTGACCGTCCTCGAGAAAGCGCCGCAAGATCAAGAATCCCTGCAACTGCCCGACTTGGAGCGAATCGGCCGAAGGGTCGATGCCGAGGTAGAGCGTACGCTTCGGGCCGTCGGTTATCTCTTCGAGTTTTTCGGAAGAATATTGGTAGACATATCCGCGCTCCTTCAGAATTTCCGAGAGTTTTGCCATGGTGCCTACTCTATCATATCGCCGCGTCGACGCTCCCGAGCTTGCACTTCCGCCTCGTCCATCCCAAAGTGATGCGCGAATTCGTGCCAGATAGTTTCTGCGACTACCTTTTTGACAGCTTCAGCATATTTCGGGTTTCGTAAACCCGAATTTGGCATGTCTTCTGCAGCAGCATCTTCTATCGGTTGCTGATAGAGCGTAATGGTGTCGGGCATTGTCGCGCCGACGCCGTAGAGCTCGCCGCGCTCCGAGAGCGGAATACCCTTGTAGAGTCCGAGAAGTGTCTCATCGTCCGCAAGCCCTTGTGCTCTCCTGTCATTTTTAGATGGCTCGTCTTCAACGAGAAGTCCGACGTTCTTTATTTTCTCCCGCACCCACTGCGGCAGCCGCTCGAAGCCTTCGCCGACCAATTTCTCGAATTCAGGTCTTTGCATTGTTGTTGAGAAGCTCGGCAAAGCGCTTGCGCACCTTCTCAATTTTCGGCTCTATCACGAGCTGGCAGTAGAGCGCCGAAGTATTGGTCTTGTAGTAATTCTGATGATAGTCCTCGGCCTTGTAAAACGATTTAAATGGAACGAGCTGCGTCACGACCCGCGTGCCATCTTTTAAACTTGCATTGATTTCTTTGATCTTCTCCTCGGCCAGCTTTTTCTCGCTCTCATCCTGATAGAAAATAATTGAGCGGTACTGCTCTCCCGCATCTCCGCCTTGCCGATTTGGTGTCGTAGGATCGTGCGAACCGAAGAAAACCGTCAACAAATCATCATAGCTGATAACATTCGGATCATAGGTAATGCGAATACACTCCGCGTGTCCTGTCGTCCCGCTCGAGACAGCCTCATATGTTGGATCATCCATCTTCCCGCCCGCATATCCAGGTTCGACTTTGGATACGCCTTTAAGCATCTGAAAAACTGCCTCCGTGCACCAGAAACAGCCTCCGCCGAACACTGCAGTCCTCATTGCTTTGGCCGTAGAAGCGGGAAAAGCTGCCCAATGTGCGCAGGTTTGTTTTCGAGAAAGGCAAAAAGACGCTCGGAAACGCCGAAGCCGAAGGCGGGCGGCATGCCGTACTCCATGGCGCGGATGTAATCGAGGTCGAGGCGCTGCGCTTCCTCGTCGCCTTCGTCGCGCAGCTTTTGCTGTTCCTCAAAACGCGCGCGCTGATCCTGCGGGTCATTGAGTTCGCTGAAGCCTTTCCCCATTTCGGTACCGGCAAGAATGACTTGCAGCCGCTCGACTGTTTCCGGATTGTCCTTCGAGCGCTTCGCGAGCGGCTCGAGATAGACGGGAACACCCACGAGAAACGCAGGTCCCGAAATGTTCTTACGCGCCTTTTTCCATAGGTAGTCCACCGCACGTTCTTTATTGGCGAGCGCGTGCGCTTCCGCTCCTGCGGCAGATGCAGCATGCATGAGATCAGTTTCGCTCGCAGAAATGGGATCAACATCGAATTCTTTGCGAATGACTTTGCTGAAATCTATGAGCAGCCACTCCTCCGCAAAATCGACCGTGTGCTCGCCTATCTCGAACGTGTATTTTCCATACACTTCTTTGGCAATATACCGATACAACTCCTTCACAAACTCCATACCCTTTCGCATGTCGCTGTATGCCTCGTACGATTCGAGAAACGTGAAATCCTGCAAATGTTCGCGCGACTGACCTTCGTTTCTGAAGACGCGGCCAATCTCGAAGACTTTAGGAAATCCTGCAACAAGCAGACGCTTATGCCACAGCTCGAGCGAGATGCGCAAATACACATCGATATCGAGTGCATTGTGATGGGTGATGAAAGGGCGAGCATCGGCACCGCCCGGCGTATTTTCAAGCACGGGAGATTCCACTTCCAGAAACCCGCGCTTGAGATAGAAATCCCTCATGATCTGCCAGAACTTCGCTCGTCGTTCGAACATTGTGCGAGTGTCCTCGTTCAACAGAATATCGAGATACCTTTGCCGAAGAACGAGTTCCTCATCTTTGAGGCCATACCACTGATCGGGAATCGGCAGGAGCGACTTTGCGAGCATCTTCCAGCGCGAGACCTTCAGCGACATCTCGCCACGCTTCGTTTTGAATGCGATACCGGTGAATTGCACGAAATCTCCGATGTCGGTTGTTTGATCGAAAAGCTTGATATCGGCTTCGCCATCTGCCTGCAGAACAACCTGTGCGCGAGCAGTCCCGTCATGCACGTCGGCAAAGGTGATTCCACCTTGCCCGCGCCGTGCCATTATGCGGCCGGCGATGGTAAGCTCGCCTTCTTTCTTCTCGATCTTTTCGAAACCAGCAAGAAATTCTGCGATGGACGTATCGCGTTCACTCTTGGCCGGATATGCATCCATTCCCGCCTTTTTGAGTATCTCAAGCTTTTTAAGGCGTTCAGTGCGAATATCTATCTCACTCATGAAAAACCATCATACCACGCAGCTTCTCCTTATTGCCGCAGGCAGGATTCGTACGTTTGCGATCCGCTCTCTTCGATGAATGCGATGATGCCTTTGTTCCAAAATACGAAACTCCCATCCGTATTTGCATAGCGCGCTCCATCTGCTGAAACGGTTTGCGGAAGATTCAATACACGGCCATCAGAAAGCGCGAGACGCACGCTGCCCTCGAGAAATTCGGCTTTGAGCGCCTTTTCTCTATCGCACTCAAAAAGGGTTCCCGCATAGTTTGCGAGCGGGTCGGCCGGTGCAGTGCGCTCGGTCGTCGTCGCCCATCCGGCTGGAAGGAGATAATCGGGGACCTCAAACGAGATGCCGGGACCGTACAGCTGGTACGCGATAAGTCCGGCGATAGAAAAGAACGCCGTAATGAGCATGACCGCAATAACACTCTGCCACATCGGCTGCATGCCGCTATCCTACCATCGGAATCCGGCTAAGCTACGTTCGGCTCAGAGCGACTTCCCCGCATAGCGCTAGGCATGTGGAAGGAATGCGACGAGCATTGCCATGAGAGCAAGGCCGACCACGAAGAAGACGATGTGCGTCGCGAGGTGGGTTCGATCGCTTGATTTCGAAATTGAATGTGGAATGAGATCATGGAAAACCAGCACGAGGTAGGAACCGACGGAGAGACCGAGGAGCGGCACTTCGAACGCTTCGAATTGCTCCAAAAGGAAAAATGCCCCCACGGTGCCGATGAGGATGGTACTCGAGCTAATAAAGTTCAAGATGAGGGCGAGGCGAATAGAAAGACCGGCTTCTCGATACACGAAAAATTCAGAGATTTCCTGAAGCATTTCATGCACCATGATGCTCACGGTGCTCGCAACGCCGAGCATCGGGGATGCGGCGAAAGAAACGACGATTACGATACCGTCTCCGATGTTGTGTATGCCATCGGAAACAAGCATCCGGTTTGCATCGATCCGCGAGTGCGAGTGTTCTCCCGCATCGTGGTGATGGTGGAACTGGGGAATGTACTGGAACGCGATCAGCACAAAAACCGCACCGATCGCTATCCACGGCAACCCTCCCGCAAGCGACCCTGCGTGCTCGATGATCTCTATGGAGAGACTGTATGCGATGACGAGAAGAACACCTGCGGCAAAGCTCACAAAAAAATGCAGGTTGCGCTCGATCAAGGCGCCGGCACCGCGCCACGTGACGAGCTTGCCCGAGAGCGACACGAGCATCACGAGAGCAGAGGCAAGTAAAACCTGAAATAACATATTCAGCGCGTGAGGTATAATACCACCAATGCTCGAGAAAAAAGTACTCAATGTTTGGTATGCATTGAACGGTATAAAGATCGCGTGGCGGGAAGAGTTTAGCTTCAAAGTTCAGGTTGGCGCGATGATAATCGCGCTTGCGCTCGGATTGCTACTCCGTATCTCGCAGACGGAATGGCTCATGGTAATGCTCTCAATCGGACTCGTGCTCTCTGCCGAAAGCTTCAACACGGCGCTTGAGGAACTTTGCGATAAATTCAAATCCGATCCCGATCCGCACATTGGCAAGATCAAAGACCTTGCGGCTGGCGCTGTCTTGATCGCATCCCTTGCAGCGCTTATCATCGGCATAATCATCTTTCTACCCCATATTGCCGGCTTTGTATGACGGCGATTGATGGAGCGGTGCTGAACACGCTGTACGCCCTCCGAGATCCGACTACAGTGCAATCGCTCATCTTCATAACGCAACTCGGAAGCACGTTCACGATCGGCGGCATCGCTCTCGCGACTGGCCTGTACCTCCTAGCCCGCAAACAGATTGCATATTTTGCGGGGCTGTGCGTGTCCGTTATGGGCACGATCGTCGTCGTATTCCCGCTCAAAGATATCGTCGCGCGCGCGCGGCCGGACGTTCTCTACCAAGCATTTTTCGAGGACACCTTTGCCTTTCCGAGCGGGCACGCAGCATTTTCTATTGCACTCTACGGATTTCTGATATACCTCGCGTGGAAGCTGCTCCCGCGCCCACATGCGACTGCTATCACAATATTCGCCATCCTTCTTATCGGCCTTATCGGTTTCAGCCGACTCTATCTCGGACTTCACTTTGTGAGTGATGTCCTCGAAGGATATCTAATCGGCGGCGCGTTTGTCGCGCTCGGCATATGGATTTCCGAGCGCCTTACTGGCGACGTAGAGTGAGTGAAGTGAGAAAGCACAGCTTTCTCACTTCCGAGCCGAGGAGCCAGAAACCGGTGATTAACGGTTTACACGCCACCCAATATGGTCTTAAGAATCGCCATGCGAACGATAACTCCGTAGCCGACTTGCTTGAAGTAGACAGCGTGCGGCGAACCATCCACGTCCTCGGCGATTTCTCCCACGCGCGGAAGAGGATGAATAATGATGGCGCCCTCCTTCATCGAATCCGCGACTGCGCGCGTTA
Organism: uncultured Candidatus Saccharibacteria bacterium; assembly: GCA_964451235.1. Taxonomy (GTDB): domain Bacteria; phylum Patescibacteriota; class Minisyncoccia; order Phycocordibacterales; family UBA2100; genus UBA10103. The sequence continues at coordinate 7,043 of CAYVHJ010000018.1, forward strand.
TCACGTAGCGCCCTCGCAATTTTTCGTAATCTGCGTTGTTCTTTATCCATTCTTTCGCAATGCGGGTTTGATAGACGACGTCTGCATCACATATGCTTTCTGCCATATCTTCCGTCTCGGTGAATTGCACGCCATGTTCTTTCAAATGATTCTTCACGTCATCTTCCATGCGCAATCCTGGTGAGGAAACAAATGTTACGCGGACGTTCTTGTACTTGCTCAAAAGATACGCGAGCGAGCGCGGCGAGCGGTAGTACTTGAGATTGCCGACAATGGCTACGTGGATGTCATCTTCGCGTTTGAGTTCGCGCTGGATGGTATAGAGGTCGAGAAGCGCCTGCGTGGGATGCTGCCCCATGTTGCCATCGCCCGCGTTGATGACAGGAACAGAAGAAACTGCCGCCGCGCGCGCGGAGGAACCAACTTCTCCGTGACGCATGGCAATGACGTCGGCATACTGACTGACAACGCGTATCGAATCTTCGAGCGTCTCACCTTTCGCGGTCGAAGAGGAATCTCCGCTTTCCATTGTTATTACATCTCCGCCAAGACGGTGCATAGCGGATTCGAATGAAAGACGCGTGCGCGTGGAGGGCTCGAAAAAAGGCGTGGCAAGTATTTTCCCATCGAGCGAATGCTCCCGCTTCCCTTCGAGCGCATTCGCGAGTGCAAAAAGACTCTTGATCGACTCCCTATCAAACTGCTGTGTCTCGGTGAGATGCTGCATCAAGAATCAGTATATCGTATCTCGTATCGTGTATAGTATTAATACCAGATACTAAATGCGAGATACCAAATACCTATTTATTGATACTTCCAAAGAATCGTTGGTGATGACCCAGCGATAGAGCGCAGGCGCGAGCAATACGGAGAAGGTGATCGTCCCCACTACGTGCATCAGCGTGAAGGGAATTTGCCCGATAAGCGCGACAGCGAGCGGTTGGTTGTTGAAGACAGGACCGATGAGCATCGTCACTGTGTCATAAGCGACCGTACCGGGAACGCCAAAGAGAAGAAAATTCTTCACGCTCGCCGCGCGATTTTTGAAGAAATAGTGTGCGCCGACTCCCAATAGGCCATAGCAGATTGCCGTTGCCCATGTCCAATTCCCCCATCCTGAAGTAACCGCGTCGTAGAGAACAATGCCGAGAAATCCAAATAGAAAGCTGCCGGAAACACCGTAGCGCTTCGAGAAGGGCATCACGACGCTAAGCATCGGCTCAAAATTGGGCGGCCGGAATGGAATGAGCCGAAAGAGAAACACGGCTGTCCATCCGACTATAAATTTGAGCACGCCCGCAGGAATTGAAAAACTCATCGGAATAGGAGTATA
>CAYVHJ010000019.1:0-8369 GCA_964451235.1 uncultured Candidatus Saccharibacteria bacterium
TCTTTACCACCAAAACAACATCGCCGCCGGCGACGCCGTGAAAGCGCTTGAAGATATTTACATGGCCCTGCGTCGCACCTAAGAAATTCGGGTTTACGAAACCCGAACTACTAATGACGAAAGTGACGGATTCCCGTAAAGACCATCGCCATGCCGAATTTATTGGCGGCGGCGATTGATGCCTGGTCGTTCTTGGAGCCGCCGGGTTGGATGATGGCTGTCGCACCTGCCATGTGAGCCGCCTCGACGACGTCGGGGAACGGGAAAAATGCATCCGACGCCATCACTGACCCTTCCAACATGCGATGAGATAACATCTCATCGCGTTCAGCTTTCATGGCGGCAAGGCGAGCGGAATCGATGCGGCTCATCTGCCCTGCTCCGATGCCGACTGTCGCGCCATCTTTTGCATACACAATGGCGTTCGACTTTACATGTTTGCACACAGCAAATGCGAATTCGAGGTCTTTTATTTCTTGCTTGCTTGGTGCTCGTTTAGTGACGACTTTGGTCTCGGCGACTGTTGTGTTGTCGCGGCTCTGGACGAGCACGCCCCCGGCGATTGTGCGGAACATTAGAGATGACGCCTTCGGATTGGGCATCGAGCGCGTGACAAGAACGCGAACGTTCGGTTTCGCAGAGAGAATCTTCAACGCGGCATCGTCGGCCGAAGGCGCAATGACGACTTCGAGAAAAATTTTTACGAGCTCTTCCGCAGTCGCAGCTTCAAGCGCGCGATTAAAGGCGACGATGCCGCCAAAAGCAGAAACGGGATCGCATGCAAGCGCCTTCTTGTACACATCCACTTGTGTCAAGGACGGTCCTTGACACACGGCGGCGCCGCAGGGATTTGTGTGCTTCACGACGACAACGGCAGGCTCGAAAAATTCCGCGACACACTCAAACGCCGCATCGGCGTCGAGAAGGTTGTTGTACGAAAGCTCCTTTCCCTGAATTTTTCGCGCATTGACAGCCCCCGGCCGATCGGGATCAAGCAGATTCTTATAGAGCGCCGCACCCTGGTGAGGATTTTCGCCGTAGCGGAGCGTTTCGCTGCGCTTAAGCTTAAGTTCCAGCTCTTCCGGAAACTCCGGCGTTTCGCTCATCGCCATAGCTTATCATAGCCAAGGCCAGTGCCATCGCCGCTATCGAGATGTCCCGAAAGAGCACTTGGAAGTTGCTAGGATTGAACATCACGATGGCAAGGAGCATCGCGGTTGCCGCGAGAGACGGCCAGAATATTCTCCATCCTGAAAGTATCCAGAGCGCGACGATGGACTCCACCACACCGAACGCGTGCAAAAGCATGAGATCGGGAATATACCCTTTCAGAAATGTAGGAAAGTACCCTATCCACGCATAAGGGTCAACAAAGGCGTTGAGTGGCGGATAGAGGAAAGCGAACGCGACGCCTGCGCGAAGTCCGAGACGAGCGATTCGCGCATGCGTCATGCTATTCAACGACGATGACCTTGCCGAATTTCTGTGGGCTCAAATGGTCATGGTAATTCCACGTGCCTACCTTCTGGAAGGTGAAGCTGTAATCGCCGGTTCCGCTCTTACACTGATCGAATGCCATCCCGAAAGCATCGGGGCAGTGCTCTTCTCGCGAGGTGCCGGCGTAGACCGTGTGTGAAGGATGCTGCGCCGAAGCGATCCACATCTGACCGCTGCCCGAATTCATCCACGTGACAGCACCCCCCTTCTTGACGGTCACTTCCGACGGATTAAAACCGCTCGTGGAATATGTTACTGCTGCTGACATCGGAGCGCCAGATGATGTCGGTGCTGGCGTCGGAGCCGGAGCAGGCGATGTTGAGGTCGCGGTCGGCGTTCCGCTTGTACCAACACTACCCTGCCAAAGCAGATACCCTCCTCCAAGAATAATCACGATAACAAGAGCCCAAATAAAATTTTTCATAACCCAATAAACCTGATTGATAATAAGATGAACAGTATAGCATATTGATTTTAAGCCTTTTTTTGAGCCGCAAATTCGCGTCCATGTCCGATATCAGTGTTCACGGGAATTCCCTTCTTGCAGAGCTCGCACTCCGCCGCCTCCCACGACTCGAGGTGTAAGCTAACAAGTGCTTGAAACTCGTCGGGATTTCCGACTTCGTCTTTTGTAACGCCACCTCGATTCACAATCGCAATTGCCCCGACGACAATACCTGCCGCGCCGCGCACCGCCTCGACGACTTTTTTGATGGAGCCTCCGGTTGTCGTGAGATCTTCGACGACGAGCACGTTTTTGTCTTTCACGATCTGGTCATATCGATCTTTGAGAATAAATCCGCCCTGCCCGTCCTTGTCGGCGTACGCACCGTAGACCTCCTCGCCCCGCATCTCTGTAAGATGGTAAGCGACCCATTGCGAGAGGATGGCCGCGCCGATCGCGGGACCTACGACGACTTCGATCCGCCGGCTGGCGGACTTCTTTGCAAACCGCTCCGCCATCGCCTTACAAAGGCGCGAGGTATCGTGCGTGTACGGGTAGAGCGCGTCTTTGTTGACGTAGGAGTCGCTGTGCCTCCCTGAAGTAAAGACGAAATGCCCGCTTCGAAATGCGCCAACCTTTTGCAGCAGATCGAGTACTTCGGATTCAGTCATGGTCATCAAAGCATTCTACACCGCCTTCCTAATCCTTCCATGAAGTTCCATCGCCTTCTTTCGAGTAATGTCTGCAAAATCGTTCCCCCTCGACGCAAAAATAATCGAGCGAGATGCATTCACGATGAGACCGCGATTACGACTATCAAGTCCATTCTTGAGCGTCTTCTCGAGATCGCCGTCCTGCGCTCCAATGCCCGCGATGAGGATGGGCATGTCGCCTACGATATTCCGGACCTCTCCGAGCTCTTCCGGATACGTCGCGCCGACCATGATGCAGCAGTTGCCGTTCCCGTTCCATCGCTCCGCAGCCGAGCGCGCCACGTGTTTGTACAATTCCTCGCCGCCATCGACGGAAAGATTTTGCAGCTCTCTCGCGCCCGGATTCGAGGTATGACAAAGCACGATGACACCTTTGTCCTCGCGGTCAAAAAACGGCTTCAGAGGCTCCGCGCCCAGATAGGGGTTTACCGTGATAGCATCCGCGCGCAGGTACTCAAACGCGGAGATCGCATACTGCTCGTTCGTGGAGACGATGTCGGCTCGCTTCGCATCGAGAATCACCGGTATGTCGGGCGCAACGTCGAGAATGTACGCGATTGTTTCCCGCAAGGCGGCGAAGCCTTCCTCGCCGCGAGCTTCATAAAACGCGGGATTCGGTTTATAGGCGCAGACGATATCCTTCGTCGCATCAACGATGGTGCGATTGAATGCGACAATTGTGGCGCGGGTGTCTTCCTTCTGGGCTCCCTCGGGGATTTTTTCAAGTTCGCTATCGAGTCCCACGCACAAAAACTTGCCTTCGTCCCATTTCGTTTCCAGCAGCTCCCGGAAATCCCGACTCATTGGGCTCCATACTAGCAGGCACCCCTTAAAAAGAGAAGCGTGAATTATTCCCCTTCTCGAGAAAATCTAGGATGGCCCTGATGACGTCGTCCTCCTCCCTGCCATCTGTACTAAGCGCGAAGTCGGCAAGTCTCTCATAGAGCGGATGGCGCTCCTCGTAGAGCTCGCGCAAGCTCTTCCGGCCAAGGCCGATGATCGCGCGCGGAGGCTTGGCATTCAGTCGAGATTCTATTGTCTCGTAGGGGACACGCAGATAGACAATCGAGGAAATATCTTTAAGGTGCCGCAGCGCACCCTCTTGGTAAACCACGCTGCCGGGAGGTGAAATAAGAAGGTTGTCTCTTCCCCTCGTCCCATCTATGATGAGACGCTCTTCCTCCGCCACATATTTCTCTTCCCCTAGCTCGTCCAAAATCTCCTGAATACCTTTGCCGTACTTCGCTTCCCACAAATCCCTATCGACATCCAAAAAATGCAAACCGAGCCGCTCGGCAAGCTTGCGGCCGATGTGGCTTTTGCCCGCCCCGGCCATGCCGATAAGAGTGACATTCATAATGCGGCGAAATCTAGCGCATTTCCCCTCGAGCGGCAAGTGGTGTGCCAAGCTGTATAATGAATCTTTCGCAATGAAACACACCCTGCATATCTACGCGCAAAGGTATCTCACGCGCAAAAGACGGGCCGAAGGCCACATTCTTGTGGACATTTCATTTGTTGCAGTAAGTGTACTCGTCGCGCTCGTGCTCGCGAGGACGCACGTGCTCACGCAGCTCCTTACCTCGACGAAAGAACTCGAACTGCTCGGCACGCTTGTCGCGGGAATGTTCTTCACCTCCATTTTTACAACGGCGCCGGCGATCGCGACCCTGGGTGAAATTGCGCTCACGCAATCAGTGTATCTGACGGCGTTCGTGGGCGCGGTGGGCTCTGTGCTCGGAGACCTTCTGATTTTCAGATTTATGCGAGACAGGATCTCCGCCGACGTGTACGAGCTTTTGCGCGAGGAGAGATTGCTCGGGCGCATGCGGAAGATATTCAAATTCAAGCACTTCCGATGGTTCACGCTTCTTGCCGGAGTGCTCCTCATCGCCTCTCCGCTGCCAGACGAGCTCGGCGTAGCGCTCCTTGGCTTTTCAAACGTGAACGCGCGCTACTTTGTCATGCTCTCGTTCACCTTCAACTTCCTCGGCATCCTCGGCATCGGATTCACCGCCCGCATGCTCGCAGGAATGTAGCATTCACCACTAGGTACAATACTGAAACATATGATTGAGTATTGTACACGCATGATTCAGTTCAGATCTTTCCCTTTTCAGGATTCGCCGCACGGATCTCTTTGCCGACAACCGATCCACTGGCGTCGATGTCGTAGATATATGCTTCGCCGATTCCAAATTCGAGATTCAAGACCTCTTCCTCCGTCAAATCCTCCAGGAACTTCACGAGAGCACGGAGCGAATTTCCCGACGCAATAAGTGCGACATTTTTGCCAGACTTTAGCTGTGGCAGAACCTCATTTCCGAAAAACGGCACGGTGCGATTGTAGACATCTTCCAGCGTCTCCCCTTCAGGGATCGGATGGTTCCAACTCCGCCGAATTCTCTTAAATTCTTCCTCACCAACCTGCTTCTGGATTTCCCACTTGTTTTTTCCGGTGTAGATCCCGTAGTGACGCTCGTTGAGAGCAGTGTCCTCGGAAGTCGGAATGTTCCACCCTAGCGTCTTTTGAATTATGCCCCACGTTTCCTTCACACGCTTCAGCGTCGAAGTGTAGGCACGGTCGATCGTGAGGTCGCGCACATGCTCGGCAGTCGTTTTAGCCTGCGCCTTTCCCTCTTCAGCAAGTGGAACATCTGTCCAGCCAGTCCACAATCCGAGTACGTTCCATTCCGACTTCGTATGCCTGATGAGAATCAGTTTAGCCATTGCGAGATTTTACTTTAGAGCGCCCCTGCCTGCAAAAACGGCCTTCGAGCCGAGCATTTCTTCAATACGAAGGAGCTCGTTGTATTTCGCCGTTCGATCCGTGCGGGAGACCGAGCCAGTTTTAATCTGCCCAGTGCCAAGGCCGACGGCTATATGCGCGATCGTCGTGTCTTCCGTTTCTCCCGAACGATGCGATATGACAGTTTTCCATCCGGCTTTATGCGCCATATCGACAGCATCGATAGTCTCGGAGAGTGTCCCGATTTGGTTGAGCTTTATGAGAACCGCGTTTGCCGCCTTTTCCTTTATGGCACGTTCTATAAATTTCACATTCGTCACAAGGAGATCATCACCCACCAATTGGATGCAATGAGGCGTCGCCTCATTGCATCCAAACCGCGCCGCGAGTTTCTTCCACCCGTCCCAGTCATCCTCGGCAAGTCCGTCCTCGATGGAGAGAATCGGATATTTCTTCTTGAGTTCTCCGTACCACGACGCCATTTGCTCCGATGTGAGCGGCTTGCTTTCTTTCGGCAGCTTGTATACGTTGGACTCGAACAACTCGGAGGCTGCTACGTCGAGTGCGAACGCGATGTCCGTCCCGATTTTGTAGCCGCTTTTCTCTACAGCCTCCGATAGCAACGCGAGCGCCTCTTCGTTCCCCTCCACTTCGGGCGCAAACCCCCCTTCGTCGCCGACCGTCGTTCCGTACCCTTTTTTCTTTAGCACACTCTTGAGCATATGGAAAACCTCCGTTATAGCGCGCAATCCCTCACGAAATGTCGGCGATCCGATTGGCATAAGCATGAATTCCTGAATATCGGTTGACTCCCAATTTGTGTGTGCGCCGCCATTTAGAACGTTGCATTGCGGCAGCGGAAGCACAGGATCGCGCGGAGCAGAAGAGAGTGAGCGCACATGCTCGAAGAGCGGCGCGCGCTTCGCGCGCGCCGCCGCGTGCGCTGTTGCAAGAGAGACGGCAAGAATCGCATTCGCGCAACGCCGCCCTTTGTTTTCCGTCCCATCGAGCGCAATCATGGCCTCGTCTATTTTGCGCTGATTCAAGACATCTTTCCCGACAACTACCTTTGCGATCTCGCCCTCTACATTCGCAACAGCTTTGAGAACACCCTTGCCGCTGTATCGTTTTTTATCGCCGTCGCGCAGCTCATGCGCTTCGTGCGAGCCAGTCGACGCGCCGGAAGGTACAATCGCACGGCCGAGCACCCCGTCTTCGAGAATCACATCTGCTTCGACGGTGGGATTGCCGCGTGAATCGAGTACTTCGCGCGCTTTGATCTCGCGGATTTTCATAGACGTGAGTACCGTGTTTTAAATGTGAGAAGGATCGTTGTTGAAGCGAGGCCGAGACCGTTCGTTATTGCAACAGGTGCTGCGGAAATTAATATTCCATACAAGAGCCAGAAAACAGAGTTAAAAAAGAAAAGGATCAACATGCCCCACGAGAGATCCTCCGCGTTCTTTGTCTTCCATGATTTGTATACTTGCGGCAGCAAAAAAGAAGCGCCGGTCACCGTGCCTGCATAGCCAAAGAGATCTGCGAGCTCCATCCCGGACAGTCTAGCATCTCACCTCTACAGGAGAAACCACCCACGCTCGCGCGCCACTCGTGCGAGCTCGTTGCCGCGGTCGACGACAACTTTTATCTCGGCTGTTTCAAGCATCGGTGCATCGCCCATGCTGTCGCCTGCGACAAATAGCGGCACATTCACCGGATCGATGTATTTTTTCATGCATAACACTTTTCCCTCCATGATTGGAACAGGTTGTTCCAGTTGCGATGTGTATATTCCTTCGTTGAGAATGCTCCGTACGCCGATAAGTTCGCTTTCGATCCCGAAATGTTTCATCGCTGCACGAACGGCTGGTTCGGGAGATGCACTGATGATCCACGTGGACACTTTCCGCTCCTTCAAAAAATTCATGAGCGACAGGACGGCGGGCTTAACAACTAATCCGCGTTCAATATGGAGGTCGTATAGCATCTTGGAGCCAAGCTTCTTTCCTTCCTCCGATATCGCCGTCAGCGCTGCCGCTTCGGCCTCGCCGGGGCTAAACCCAGAAAAAATGCGCGCGCAAAGCGTGTCTGCGGCTCTGGACTTTCCTTCCCCCGCCAACTGATGGTAGGTATGAAAAAAACGGGCGTGATAATCGGGAGAAGCGTCTGCGTCGCCTAGCAACCTTCTATCGCGCAAAAGCTCATGACCGCAGAGGTAGGCAAGCGTCGCCTCGCCGATGTCGTTTACTATGCAGGTGTTGTCGAAATCGAAGATTGCAAACGGCTTTTTTGTGCTCGCAAGGGCAGAATCGACTGCCTTCTCTATCGCAATGAGTGCCTCTCGCTCCATGTATCAATTTATTTCGATATCGATGTGCCGGATGCTCGGATGCTTTTCGCGCAAGCGCTTCTCGATCTCGTCTATCTTTTTTCCCATGAGGCGGGGAATTTGATCGGCATAATCAGCGAGAAAACGCTTGAATTCGCCAAAATCACTCCGCACCTCTTCGAACTGCTGCTTCATCGAACGTCTTCGATACGCTTCGCGTAAAAGGGCTCCGCCGTTGAATTCCACTTCACACTTGATGCGATACACGCCCCAACCGAGCATGGTCGACTTGAAATCGACAACTTTCTCGATAGCCGGATCGGCCTCGAGCATCGTTTCGACTTCGTCTTGCAGCTCCTCGGGTATAGCACGGCCCAGGAGATACGCGCGATTTTTGATAATGAGTGTAAGTGCCGTGAAAGCAAGAAGCACAGCAATGACGAGTGAGCCCAGCGCGTCCCACAGGAGACGCTCCGTCAGATACGTCGCCCCGATCGCGACGGCGGCTATTGCGACACCCAAGACGGCGACGGCATCTTCGAGATACACCGCCAAGGTCATCGGATCGGCGAGTTTTAAACGCTCCAAGAGCGGCGCTGCGGGAGGAGTCACGCGCAGGGAGCGCGCGGCAACGCG
>CAYVHJ010000020.1:0-5040 GCA_964451235.1 uncultured Candidatus Saccharibacteria bacterium
GTCATGCTCATCAGTTTTTGGAACGCGCACGAACGCGTCCTGACGGGCGCGACCAGCGAGTACATCCCATTGACCAACGCCTCCCCCGCGAGAACGGACATCAGCTCGATCAGCGGCTTTGACGCGGTCCACAGGTTGGAGAGGGCGGCCACCAGCTGGCCGGAGATGGCGCGGAACGCGGTGCCGACCCCGCCCAGGTTGTTTTTGACCGCGTAGAGCGCGAGCGCCACCCCGGCCGCCGCCCCCGCGGGTGGCAGGAGCGCCACCACGACGACCGCCATGGCCGCCACGGTGGCCGGGTCCACTGCCCCCGGCGTGAAGGGCGCGTCCCCGTAATTCTCCACCAGGCAGCCGTCCATGCCCCCGGCCTCGAGCGTCTTTACGCCGAGGCCCGATCCATCGGTTTCCACCTTGACGGCGTTCGGTGCGCGGAAAAAGCGCTTAAAGATGTTTTTTTGCTGATCAAGAGGGATGCCGATCCCCGTGTCGGCAACGGCACATACCAAGCTCCCGCCTTGTTCTCGTATGGAGAGCTTCACGCTTCCCCCCGCATTGGTGTACTTGATCGCGTTCTCGAGCAGATTTTGCAGTATCGCACGCACGTTTTTCGGATCAATGTGCGCCTTCGGGTATGATTCCTTTCGATCTTCGAAAAAGAGATGCACTCCATGCTTTTCCGCGAGTGGCCTTATTTCGGTCAGCACGTTGTCCGCGAGATCGGGAAACGCAGTGGCCGCTCCCGGATCCGGCCGTAGTTTCTCCGAACCAACCTTTTCCGAGATCAACATGTTGCTCAAAAGCTGGACCATACGATTGTTGCTCTCATAGGCCTTCAAGAGGTGGGTCTTTTGTTCATCGTTGAGCGCACCAAAATCTTCTCTAAGCAGCATGCTTAAAATCCAGCGAATAGCAGTGAGAGGTGTGCGCAGCTGATGCGTGGCGACCATCACGAAGTCGGTCTTGAGTTGATCGAGCGCACGGAGCTGCTCGTTGGCGCGCGTCAGCTCGAGGTCGCGTCTGATCAACAGTTTGGCACTTTCGTTTTGCTGCTCTGCCAGGAGCTTGACTTTAGCAAGGCTCTCTTCACGTTCGATGCCTCGCAGTCGCTTGCGCGCGTCGAACGACATGTTGAACAACCACGGCAAGACAAAAAGGAGCGCCAGGCACGTGAGAGCAAGAACAAATGCGAACGTACTTCCCGTAAAGTATATGAATCCTACGGAACAAGCAGTGAGTGCTACAAGTGCCAGTAACACGGCGTATTTCGAGTTCACCATGGTTCCCTCTCTCTCTCGCTCGAGTGGAAGCCGTCAGTCGGCGAGCACACAGATAACGACTGTCTCATTATGAAAGGCGGGGTTGCACTTTTCGATATTGCGCACCTCCCCTCCCAAAGGCGCCTGCTCTCCGTAGGTATAAAATCCAACGAGGGGGACATCCGTCCCGACAGCCTCTTGAATGGCCATAATCTCGTTTGGCGAGTGCTCTCCAAACAACTTATTGCGCGCAATGCAATTGAAGATGACGACAGCCTTGGGCTGCGCGCCGTCAAGCTGATTGATTGCGTTTTGCGCCGCCACCTTGGCAACTTTCACCGCCTCTTCTCTGCTTCCCACCATGAGTTGAATCTCCGCGCCCTCGGGAATTTCTGCGGCGCACGTGATTGATCCCTTCTCATCCGCGGTGATGGGATCGCGAATGAGCATCTCGTCGCTCCCTTCGACCTTCATGCCGAGGGGGTAGGTAATGGCGAGCTTCGCGAGCGTTTCGGTTTTCAGCTGCTTTGCTTCCTCCTCGCCGAAATAATCTTCATAAATCGAAATAGCGGGTTTTCCATCGAGTTCATGCAGAACCGACCCTGCCGATTTCGTCACCTTCAAGGGAGTGCCGATGGGAATCCAGCCATGCTTTACGCCGATGCCAATCCTGAAATTGCCAGCGAGACCTAAGCCCACTACGGCGCCGGAATACGCTTTGTCCTCGAAGTACTGGTAGGTCTTTTCGAATTTAAAATCGTCACCGGCGGCGCCCCCCACAACCGGGAAATGCTCTCCCAGAGAATCGAGGGTGCCGCGAACGATGTCCGCGCCATTTCCCGCGAGTACGTCCGGGAACATCATAAATGCTTTCAAATTGGCGCCGGCCTTTGCTTTCACCTCATCGGCCGCTTTCTTTCCCGCCGCGCGCGGATTCTCCGCAATACGTTCCCCGACGCCGCCGAAAAACCTGACGGTGTCGGATTTCAGAAGCATCACCGCAACGGAGTGTTTCTGAAGCGGCCCTTCGGTCGTGATTTCACCGGCCGTCGAGCATCCGGCAACAAGCGCCTCTCCGACGACCGAGCGCACTCCCGCAAGCATCTTGCCTTGATCGTACTGCACCGATGAAAAAACGAGCGCGGCTTGCGCTGCACCTCCGCCAAGTGCGTTCAGCGCATCTTGTGCGGCGTTTGCGCCCGCTACGTACGAATCTTCCCCCTCCCCGAATCCTACGCCTGCCTTAAGTGCCATGTAGATAGTATACCCTGTACTGTCAAGCATGCGCGATACCCTGCAGTGAATAGCCGCTATCGAGAAAATCACACACACGCACAGCGACTGAGTGCGGGGTCCTTTCTTTTACTTGCTTTTTTAATGTGACTGACCTTGTATACTGTCTCCATAAATATGGAGAAATCTTCGCGTACGTCACCCCTGTATCGTTTTTTAGAAGGGACCATTTCGGCACTGCGCGCCAATGCGAAAAGTAACGAACAACTAACTGTCGAACTCGGGGCCGAACTCGCACGACGGCAACAACGGGCGCCAGACCAAATAATCGGCAGTACGGAAGAGGATTGGGAAATGTTCTCCCAAAAACTTTTGCGGTTTAGACCGCGGCTCATTGGAGCATTCGGGGCGTACGCCGCCCTCTCTAATCGGTCTTTCAACGAGGTTGAACTCCAGGGCGGTATGCCGCTGTTTCGTATGTTGTGGTTCTTGGGGTCAGCCCAAGACGATCTTATCGACGATCGGGTTTCGGAAGAGGGTGCCGCCGCTCCTGATGCGAAGCAGTTGCGACGTACAATATTTGGGCCCGAACGGGTTTTTTACCAAGCAGCTTTTACGGTCATTGGCAGTGAGCTGGCGCGCTCGTTCATGGGGGCAGAACAAAAACGATATATCAAAGTGAAGTTAAGCGAATGGTTCCGTTTTTTAGTGCATCAAGAGGCGGCCATGATGCAAAAAAGGCTTCCCGAGCTTACGTTCACCGAGTGCGTCCGATACCGCGAAGAGCAGAATCAAAAGATTGGAGAAGCATTGGTCGCATGTTTGAATGGAGCGCAGTGCCTTAATCCCCGCTTGCAGGCGCTTGAACGAACTGTGCCCAGATTGTCGTTTCGTACACAAGTCATTGATGATATTGCTGATATCCCCGAAGATCTGGACAATGAGCGTCCCAGCTATGCTGTCGGGGCGCTTGTCGATCACCCGGAAGATTTACAGGCGATACACGCATATATACATACACATGCTGTCGGCAAGATAACCCCTACGCTTTTTAAGCGCATAGCGCCCACAAGCAGCAAACAGGTCAAAAAGCAATTTGACGCATATGGAACAGAGCTGGAACAGGAAGGCGTTACCGGTTCTATGCTCGCCGGCATGGGGAATGCCACATTCAAATACTTTCCAACATTTCGCAATGTTATGTATAGGATTAATCCGGAATATGGGAATTTTTAAGCATACAAAATTGTTCCAAAACATGGCAGAAGGCTTCGGGGTTGTCGATGTGGGCAAAATGACCACCGTCGAGCGTTGCTAGTGTTGCATGCGGGAGAGTCACTGTGTAGCGATGTGCAATACGAGGGTCGACAATGTGGTCATGTGTTCCTGCGATGCAAAGTATAGACTCCGTGAGGGGCGCGGTTGGCGGTCGCCACGGTTTTTTGTGGGTGCAAATGAATGTCGCAAGCATGCGGACCGCTTCCGCGCTGGTGAGCTTAACGCGGTTGGAGTATGAACGGGGTTTTAACATGGTCGTATGCACTCGCCACAAAAATTTCGGTGCGAGATGCATAAACGTTCTAGCCGCCAGAATATTCAGCATTCGGAAGAGGGAAAAAGTACGGAGATTGGATGTGTTGTACAGGATAAGTTGTTCAGTCTTGTATGCTGTGGCATACGCAAGCGCAACTCGTCCGCCGAAAGAGTGTCCAAGCACAGTGGCTTTTTCCAACGCGTGATGCACCACGAACGCATGCAACCAACATACGAAGTCCTCGACGCGCCACTCATTATCCGGCGCATCGCTCCAGCCGAATCCCGGGAGATCAAGTGCATATACAGTGAAATGCTCGCTGAGGTGCGGAATAACGTTTTGCCACATGTCGGCGCTCTGTCCCCAGCCGTGGATAAGGGTGAGCGGTGCGCCTACTCCAGCGCGATGGAAAGCACATCGCATACCGTCGATATTCGTGAATGCCCGCTCAAGGAATTCCATGGACGCATCATACCCTCATTTGACATATCAATGCATGGCATGTGATGAGGAATAAGGATTGCGTATCGTTGACGTTAGTTTGTACGTATCAACCGAGTGCTCAACTACGGAGGTAAGCAAGAGCTGCAAAGGAGCCCAAGAGCCACCAGAAGCGGTACGTTTCGCCGAAAATCTCCTGTACCTGCGGGCCGAAATGCCACAGCGACTGCAGCGGTGGCGTCGCGATCCACATCGTGACGACGATGCCCGAAGCGGCAACTCCAGCAATGGCCGCCTGAATCGCCAGCCCTTCTTCTCCGCCCCATGAGAGCCCGATACGTCCTATGAGGATGTAGAGAGAAACGAACACAACGCCGAGAAGCAGCGCCTGCATAAGAGGAGTAGAGAATTGATCAGCTACGTCACCGAGGATAAATGCCTGCGGTAAGCTCTGCATGAGGAGGGCGGCAAGCGGAAACGCGAGCGAAAGCTGGGAGACACGCCGCGCGCCGGAGCGCACGCAATCGAGTGCAGCGAGCAACGTAAATCCCCCGATAATCATCCAGTCGACCGGAA
>CAYVHJ010000020.1:5140-8283 GCA_964451235.1 uncultured Candidatus Saccharibacteria bacterium
CAATCGAGTGCAGCGAGCAACGTAAATCCCCCGATAATCATCCAGTCGACCGGAATACTCGCTGCAAATGCCGTAATTGCATCTAGATTCATAGTCAGACAGCTTTCAGGTTTCGACTATCGGCTGTCGGAGAAAATAATAACACGACAACAATTCATCCTTTTTCCACTTGTCTTTTGAGGTCTTCGGGGGTGGCAAAGTGATACCACTCCTTACAATATCTACTGGCCTGAAAATTTCGCCCCTCTTTTAGCGCTTTTGCAATCACTTTCTTTCATAAAGGTGATCAAGATTGAAGTTACACAAGTTTTCTTATAGATTTTAGTAGTTTCATTTTTAAATTTGCCACCTCTTTCTTTGTAGATTTGTTTGCATCAGAATTTCGTATTGTTGGATCGATTGACCATATCGGCAATCGTGTCCGCAAGTCATTTCGATATCTCGGTATTATATGCCAATGAAGATGCGGTTCAGAATTGCCGAGAAGTTCGTAGTTTAGTTTCGCGGGTTTAAATGCTCGAAAAACCGCCTCGGCGACAAGACTCATCTCACACAAAAACTCCATCCTCCGTTTGACATTAAGCTCGCGCAGTTCCCTCTTATGCTGTTTGGCGAGAAATAGAGTATATCCTTTAAAAAGCTGATAGTCACATAGTACCACGTATCCCGTTTCCAATTCGACGACGAAGTATGGATTCTTGCCGGCTTGTATCAGGCGTATCCGCTCACAGATCAAACAGTTTTTCACCATACGCTGATGGTGCATTGACTCTCGCTAGAGTCCTTCTCCGCGCAGTTTTTCTATGAGATCGCGTGCCGTTTTGGAAAGCTTTTTCGGAAATTCGATGTCGATGCGCACCAAGAGATCACCACGAGCGCCTCGGCCGATCGGGATTCCCTTTCCGCGGATACGTAGTATCTCTCCGTGGCCGACTCCCACGGGAACCGAGAGCGATTCTTCTCCATCGAGCGTTTTAATCTTGTAGTTTCCGCCGAGAAGGGCATCGGTGAGCTTGATGGGGAGCACCGTCACGAGGTTGTTGCCCTCGCGCGCAAAGGTGCGATCCTCACGCACGTGGATTTTCACATAGAGATCTCCCGCGACTCCACCTGCCACAGCCTCTCCGAGGCGCGGCATGCGGATCATTTCGCCGCTTTCAACACCGGCAGGCACAACGACGCGGATTTCCTCCTCGCGCTTCATGACACCCTCGCCGCGACAGACTTCGCATGGCTGCTCCGGCACTTCGCCTTTGCCGTGACATCGCGGGCAGCTGCGCGTTGTCGTAAACGTACCGAAGAACGAACTCCGCGTTTCCCGGATCTCGCCCTTGCCGTTGCAGCTCGTGCAGGGAATGGGCTTGGATCCTTTTTTCGCGCCCGAACCTCCACAAGTCGTACACACGGATTGCTTAGCTATCAGCACACGGCGCTCCGTGCCGAAGATTGCTTCGCGGAACGAGAGCTCGATGTCGATGGAGACGTCGCGTCCGCGACGCGCGCGTGCCGCGCCGCTGCCGAAAAATTCGCCGAAGACGTCTCCCAAATCGAATTCAAACCCTTGCGCATTGCCTCCCATCCCTTCGAATCCCCGGAAATTCGAAAAGTCGAATCCGCCAAAGCCCCCGAAACCCGCCTGTCCTGAACCTGTCGAAGGGCCTCCGGCGAACGTGCGGCCGTAGGTGTCGTACTCGGCGCGCCTTTTTTTGTCGGAGAGCACCGTGTAGGCCTCGCTCACCTCCTTGAATTTCTTTTCGTCACCTCCTTTCTTGTCGGGATGATATTTGTGCGCGAGCTTCCTGAACGCGGTCTTTATGTCCTCTTCCGTCGCCGTCTTCGAAACTCCGAGAATCGAATAGTAGTCTTTCATTCATCCCATTATATGCATCGCTGACGGCAATGCAAAGGCACACTTTCATCGTTATGGTTTTGGCGGCTCTTCAGGCGGTTTTTGGTCGCTTTGGGGCGGCTGTTGCTGCTGATTCATCGCAGCCCCTATCGTGCTCATGGCCGTTGAAAGGGCGTCGGAAGCCGATCTGATGGCATTTACGTCCGTGCCATTGCGAGCTGATTTCAGTGTGTCGATTTTTTCCTGCACGTTCTTCCTGATATCTTCGCTCACTTTTGCTCCGTGCTCCTTGAGCGCCTTCTCGGCTGCGTAGACAAGCTGATCGGCGGCATTTTGCGTCTCCACCAGCTCTTTCTTTTGCTTGTCCGCTTCGGCGTTCGCCTCGGCGTCCCGCTTCATCTTCTCGATGTCCGCTTCGGAAAGGCCTGAAGTGCCTTCGATGCGAATGGATTGCTCCTTGCTCGTCGTTTTGTCCTTCGCCTTCACGGTCAAGATGCCATTTGCGTCGATATCGAATGTGACCTCGACCTGCGGAAGCCCTCGCGGGGCTGGAGGAATGCCGTCGAGATTAAAACGGCCGAGTGATTTGTTGTCTGCCGCCATTGGTCGCTCGCCTTGTACGACGTGGATCTCCACCGAAGGCTGATTGTCGGACGCGGTCGAAAATACCTGCGCGCGAGAGGTCGGGATAGTCGTGTTGCGCTCGATGAGTTTGGTCGCAACGCCGCCGAGCGTCTCGATGCCGAGCGAAAGCGGTATCACATCGAGAAGGAGCACGTCCTTCACGTCGCCCTGCAGAATGCCACCCTGTATCGCTGCACCGATAGCGACGACTTCGTCGGGATTCACGCCCATGTGCGGTTTCTTTCCGAAAAACGTTTCGACCGCTTTTTGGAGTTCGTTCATGCGTGTCTGGCCTCCGACGAGGATGACCTCATTGATATCTCCCACTTTGAAAGGCGAGGCTTCCATCGCACGCTTCGTGATGCTCATCGCACGCTCAACGAATTCGTTAGAGAGCTCTTCGAGCTTCGCACGCGTAAGTTTCAAAAGCAGGTGGCGCGGGCCGGAAGAATCCGATGTGATGAAAGGAATGTTGACCTCGCTTTCGAGCGCGGTCGAAAGCTCGATCTTCGCCTTTTCCGCTGCCTCATCGAGGCGCTGGCGGCCGAGCGCGTCGTTTCGCACATCGATACCGGATTCTTTTTTAAACTCGTCGGCGAGCCAATGCATGATCTTCTGGTCGATATCTCTCCCACCGAGGTGAGAATTGCCGTCGGTTGAGCGAACTTCG
>CAYVHJ010000021.1:0-8032 GCA_964451235.1 uncultured Candidatus Saccharibacteria bacterium
CGTTTTTTTTACTGCTACCGCAGGCGTGCGCACTTCTACGCGCCGTACACGTTGCCCGACAACATCATGTCGACGGAGGTCATCGCGACATTCTGGCATCCGATATCGACCGCCATCGCAAGCCCAGGCGTGCAGCGAATTCTTGCGAAGAAAGCGGAACCGCCGATGAACCTTCCCAAATAGGGGTAAGGTTTTAGGGGTCAGGTGTCAGGTTGTCATGACCAGTCCTTAACTCCTTACCCTAAAACCTGTAACCTGAAACCTATGCAAGATTTTCGACAGGATCTCGAACACTTTTTCGATCGCGGAAGCGAGCGGCTCGCACAGCTTTCGGAACGCTGGCGGTTGCATGCCAACCGGCGTACCATGTTCGCGCTCATCTTTGGGGGAACTACCATACTCACGCTCTACATCGGCGTCGTACGGCCGCCTGAAGAATTTCCCATCGACACGCTCGTGACGATCACGCCGGGTACCACGCTTTCTGAAACCGCCGCATCTCTCCAGAGAGAAGGCGTTGTCCGCTCCCGTGTCGCGTTGAAATTACTCCTTGCGCTCTCGGGAAAACAGGACGAGATCCATGCGGGTGACTATCTCTTTAAGGAGCCAAAGAATATGTTTGTAGTCGCGCGCGCGATCGTAACCGGCGCCTACGGCCTCGAGCCGACACGCATCCGCATTCCGGAAGGTGCGACAGTTGCAAAAATGGCAAAGATCTTCGGCTCCCAACTTCAGCGTTTTGATGAGGAGCATTTTCTCGAAATCGCCCAACCTTCAGAAGGTTACCTTTTTCCGGACACTTACTTCTTTCTCCCAAACGCGACAGAAAAGTTGGTTTTTTCAACGATGCGGGAGAATTTCGACGCGCACATCGCGACCATTCAGGAACAGATAGATTCTTTTGGAAAACCGCTCTCGGACGTCATTATCATGGCTTCACTTCTCGAACGTGAGGCAGAAAATTCCGAAGATCGCCGCAAGATCGCCGGCGTCTTATGGAACCGACTCGAGCGGAACATGCTCTTGCAGGTAGATGCCGCTTTTATTTATACCCTCGGCAAAGGGAGTTTCGATCTCACGGTCGCCGATTTGAAGAGCGACGATCCGTACAATACGTATGTACATAAAGGTCTCCCGCCGGGCGCGATAGGCTCGCCCTCGCTCGACTCACTTCTCGCAGCCGTAACGCCGACAGAACACAACTATCTCTACTACCTCGCCGATCGCAATCATGTGACGCACTATTCAAAAACGTACGAAGAACACTTGCGTAAGAAACGTTTGTATCTCGGGACCTAAGTTGATTAGTATTTCAACTGGCAGCTGGAAGCTGTAAGCTGACAGCTATGAAAGCCTATGTGGGATTGTCAGGTGGTGTTGACTCCGCTGTCACAGCGGCGCTGCTCAAACAGCAAGGTCATGATGTAACGGGAGTCTTCATCAAGATATGGCAGCCGGAATTCATCGAGTGCACGTGGCGTGAGGATAGGCTCGACGCGATGCGCGTCGCCGGCATGCTCGGGATCCCATTTCGCGAAGTTGATTTTTCCGACGAGTATAAGAGGGAAGTCGTTGACGCGATGACTGCGGACTATGCGCGTGGAATCACGCCAAATCCCGACATCCTTTGCAACCGCGTCATTAAGTTCGGGCATTTCTTTAGATGGGCGCGTGCAGAAGGAGCAGATTTCATTGCAACTGGCCATTACGCACGAATTGGATCAGCGAAATGTCACGGATCTAGGGAATATTTCGGGTTTCGTAAAACCGAATATTCGGGTTTACGAAACCCGAATATGCTTCTGCGCGGGAGAGATACAAATAAGGATCAGTCGTACTTTTTGTATCAGCTTACCGAGGACGATCTCGCCCACACATTATTTCCCATCGGTGGGCTAAAGAAAGCGGACGTGCGCACGCTTGCACAGAAGTTCGGTCTTCCGAATGCGAAGAAGCCCGACAGTCAGGGGCTCTGCTTCGTAGGCAACGTTTCGATGGAAGAATTCCTCGCACAATTCATTCCACTCGCGAGAGGCGCCGTCACCGATGTGCGTGGAAACACGGTGGGAGAACATCGCGGAGCGGCGCTTTACACGATAGGACAGCGGCACGGATTCACTATGCGCGGCTCGAACGCAGAGGGCGCGCACTACATTGTCTCAACGGACATTTCGGCAAACACTATCACGGTCTCTCCGAATCGTCTCGAAGCCGCGCGAACGGAAATCACACTTGAACACGTCAATTGGATAGGAGAGTTGCCATCGTTTCCTTGTGAGGCAGATGCGCAAACCCGATATAGAGAAACGCTTGCGCGAGTTCGCATCGAAAAGAAGGGGGAAGAGGTGCGAGGCGCCTTCTTCGAACCGCACATCGTCGCTCCCGGGCAATCGCTTGTTCTCTATGAGGGGGAGCGCTGTCTCGGAGGTGGTACAATTTTGCGATGAAGAGCGCTATCCTGATCACGAAAGCGGACGGCGAACAGGAACTGTTCGATCAGGAGAAGCTCATCGCATCACTCGACCACTCCGGTGCGTCGCCAGCGATACGTGACCGGGTTGTCGGAAAGATTTTGCAGGAACTCCGGACCGGCATGACGACCGAGGAGATCTACCGGCATACATACGAAATGCTCCGCAAAGAAGAGGAGCATCCCGTAGCTGCACGCTACTCGATCAAGCGTGCGCTCTTTGCGCTCGGCCCCTCCGGTTTTCCATTCGAGCAGTTCTTTGCGGAGGTCTTGCGCGCGCACGGATGGAATGCGCGTACGGGAGTCGCACTCACCGGACGCTGCGCACCTCATGAGGTCGATGTCCTTGCGGAGAAAAAAGGAAAGCGCGCGGGCATCGAGGCGAAATTCCACAACGAAGCGGGCGGAAAGACTGACATCAAAGACGCGCTCTACGTGAAGGCGCGATATGAGGATCTGCGCAACTCTCCCGACGAGTCGTCGCGCGTTGACGAAGGCTGGCTCGTCACGAATACTACCTTCACGCGAAATGCCATCCGCTACGCGCAGTGCTCCAATCTCACGCTTCTTGCGTGGGACTATCCGCGCACAAACAATCTCATGAGCATGATCGAGGAGGCGCGCGTGCATCCTCTCACCTGCCTCACTACGCTCACGGAAGGTGAAAAGCACCGCTTTTTGGACAACAAAATCGTTTTGTGCAAGAGCGTCTCTGCGCCGCATCTCCTCGATGAGTATGGCGTAAAGCCCGGGCGCATTCCACAGGTTTTGGAGGAAGCGCAGAGACTATGCGGAGTATGAACAGCTTTCAGCTTGCAGCTTTCAGCTGTCAGGATAGAGTTGTTCTAAGGTTTCTGGTGTGGCTTCTCTGAAAGCTGACACCTGTAAGCTGATAGCTGCTTTTATGCCCACGCCCGAGAGTTTTTTTGATCCGAACATCATCATCTTCGGCAAGCTTCTTCTTGCGATGATCCTCGGCGGCGTCATCGGCACGGAGCGCGCTGTTCTCGCAAAACAAGCCGCCGGCACGCGCACCTTCGGACTCGTGAGCTTGGGCGCCTGCCTCTTCGTTGTTACGGGAAGCTTTGTCGACGTCGCTTATCTCGGCATTTTGAGTTTCGATCCAATGCGCGTCGCGGCGGCTGTCATCATGGGCATCGGCTTTTTGGGAGGCGGGCTCATCATATTCCGCGGCGATTCGCTCCACGGCGTTACGACTGCTGCCGGCCTCTGGATCGCCGCCGGCATCGGCATGGCGGTGGGTTTTGGGATGTACAGTGTCGCAATCTTCGCTACGCTTCTCTCGCTCATCATGTTCACGGGCATGTGGTACGTGGAAAATCGTTTCAAGCATTGGTTTGAAAATCACGACATCGTAAGGCCAGATCAACAGAAGCCAATGCAAGATGAGAATGTTAGGACTTCGTAAATCCGCTGGATTTACGAAGTCTGCTGCAAAAGAGGTATACTCTTCCAATGCCGAGAGGATACATACGTCGCACGAAAGGACTCTTCGATCCGAAGAGCACCGAGCCATTCCGCATCAGTCGCTCCAAAATCGATCTCTTCATCGAATGCCCGCGCTGTTTTTACCTCGATCAGCGATTGGGAATCAAGCGCCCCGATTGGCCCGCCTTCTCGCTCAACAACGCCGTCGACGAGCTCTTGAAGCGTGAATTTGATACGCATAGGGCCAAGGGCGAGCCGCATCCCCTGATGAAAACATATAAGGTGGACGCAATTCCGCTCAACGATCCGCGCATGGAGGAGTGGCGCGATGCGATGCGACGCGGCGTCCAGTGTCATCACGCGCAAACGAATCTCATCGTACGCGGAGGCGTTGACGACGTGTGGGTTACGCCAAAAAAGGAGCTCATCGTCGTTGATTACAAGGCGACAAGCAAAAAAGAAGAGGTTTCGCTCGACGGCTACTGGCAACAAGGATACAAACGGCAGGTCGAAGTCTACCAGTGGCTTTTGCGCAGGAACGGCTTCGAGGTATCGGACACCGCGTACTTCGTCTATGTGAATGCGAAGAGTGATCTCAAGGCTTTCGATGGAAAGCTCGAATTCGACGTAAGACTTCTTTCCTACAAAGGCAACGATTCGTGGATCGAACCGACTATCTTGAAGATCGCCGAATGTCTGCGCAACGAAAAAATTCCGGAGCGTGCAGAGCTCTGCGAATACTGCGGTTACCGTGAGGAGGCTGGGAAGGAATTGCAAGCGCGCACGAAGAGCACGAAGGGGCAGGCGACACTCGGCTTATGACATTTGCAGACAAAGTACGCGCAATCGTGAAAAAAACCCCGAAAGGGAAGACGATAACATACAAGGAGGTCGCACGAAGGGCGGGCAATCCCAAAGCAGCACGTGCCGTGGGTGCCATCATGCGCACAAACTACGATGAGAGTATTCCATGCCATCGCGTCGTCCACTCCGATGGAAGCATGGGCGGCTACAACAGGGGTGGCACTTTACGCAAGCGCGATATTCTGGAATCTGAAGGTGTATATGAACGCTGAAAAATATGAACGAATGAAAGCGATTCGGGACGAGGTCATCGCGCTCACGGGCGGGCTTGCCGACTACCGGCGGGAGAATAACTATCATGCAGTCCTCGGAGAGGGGAGTCACGACGCCAACATCATGTTCGTCGGCGAGGCGCCGGGGAAAAATGAGGCGGAGCAGGGGAGACCTTTCTGCGGCGCGGCAGGTAAACTTCTCGACAAACTTCTGGAAGGCGTCGGCATTCCGCGCGCCGATGTGTACATCACCAACATTGTGAAAGACCGGCCACCAAGCAACCGCGATCCGCTTCCGAGCGAGATAGAGCTCTATGCGCCATTCCTTGACAGGCAAATAGAAATAATTCAGCCGAAGTGCATCGCGACACTCGGCCGCTTCTCGATGGAGTACATCATGCGAAAATTCGGCCTCTCGTTCGAACTCGAGCCGATAAGCAAAGCGCACGGGAAACTGTACGAAGCCGAAGCGCCATGGGGCCTGCCTGCGCCGCAAAGCGGCCCGGCGCGGCAGGCAGGCGGAACCCTCAAAATCGCTCCCCAGTACCACCCCGCCGCCGCCATCTACAACCAATCCCTCGTCGAAACCCTCAAAAAAGATTTCCAAATCCTGAAGACCATCTAGCCACTATGTTCTAATTCGCGCGAATAAGCATATAGACATGAAGTACCTCCGCAAGGATTTTTAGGTGTTGAGAAGTTTGAGAAACTTCGTCTTGTCAGCATGCGGACCGATGATGGCGAGGTTGAGTTTTTCAGTCTTTAAGAGATCGCGGGCGACGCGCTGGATGTCATCCACTGAAACGGTGTCGATGCCTTTGAGGATTTCTTCGAGCGGGCGGACGCGGCCGAGGTTGATTATCGAAGTCGCGGCATGGTTTGCGATCTCGTCGCTCGTTTCGAGGGCAAGCGTCATCGTGCCTCTGATGTACGACTTTGCCTTTTCGAGCTCTGCTTTCGATACTTTTGTGCGCTTAATCTTCTTAAACTCTCCGAGAATCGTCTGTACGGTCTTCTCCAGTTTCGCGTGCTCGACGCCGGCTTGTACAGCGAGATAGCCGGTGTCCGGATATCGTTCTACCCACGCATGTACCGAATAGGCCAGGCCTCGCTTCTCGCGCACTTCGAGAAATAGGCGGCTCGACATTCCCGCGCCGAGAATGGTGGAGAGAACGGCGAGCGGATACTCGTCTTCGTGGAGATACGGATAGGCGGGAACGCCAATGATGAAATGCGTCTGGTCAGTTTTCTTTTCCTTTATCGCAATGCGCGGCGCGCTTTGCCGGGAGGCAAACGAAATGTAGTCAGGAGGATTCCCGTGCTTCAGGCCGCCGAAGTCTGCTCTGATCTTCGCAAGCACTTTCTTTGCGTCAAATGAACCGGAGACGCAGACAGCCGTGTTTAGTGGGGTGTAGTTGCGCTTCAGATACGCGGCAAACTCTTTGCGCGAAAACGTTCGGATGTTTTCTTTCGGTCCCAAGATGGTACGGCCAAGCGGATGCTCTTGACCGAAAATCAATTCATCGAAGACGTTGTCCACCGTGCGCATCGGCATGTCTTCGTACATATCTATCTCCTGAATGATGGCGCCGCGCTCTTTCTGAATCTCTTTCGCGGGAAGGGTCGAATTGAGAAAAATGTCGCTTATCACATCGAGCGCGGTGTCAAGGTAGCGCGCCGAGACTTTGGCGTAGTAGGCGGTGCGCTCTTTGGCGGTGAAGGCGTTGTAGACGGCACCAACGCCGTCGAGCTCCTCGCTCACCGCCTTCGCGCTTGGCCGCTTCTTGGTTCCCTTGAAGAACATGTGCTCGAGAAAGTGCGCAAGCCCATTCTCGCGAGCATTCTCATAGCGTGAGCCGGTGCCCGTCATCACCATAACCGTCGCGGTTTCGTTCCCCGTCATCGGCGCAAGCACGATCCGCAAACCGTTTATCAGCGTGTGGATGCGATACTCCATAGTTCGCGCATGGTATCACAACAAATAAAGGAAGATGATGCTCTTTCCTTTTTGGCTAAAACACGGTACTTTATCTTCTAATGCAGATATCCGAAATCCGGATGAAATATCTCAAGTTTTTTGAAGACCGTGGGCACTTCGTCATCCCCTCGGCCTCGCTCGTGCCGCTGAACGACCCGACGACGCTCTTCACCGGATCCGGCATGCAGCCCTTGATCACGTACCTTCTCGGCAAAGAGCATCCGGCGGGAAAACGCTTGGCCGACTCGCAGAAATCCTTTCGCACTGAAGACATCGAGGAAGTGGGCGACAATCGGCACACGACGTTTTTTGAAATGCTCGGCAACTGGTCGCTCGGCGATTACTTTAAGAAAGAGCAGCTGCCGTGGTTGTTCGAATTTCTCACCGATGAGATCGGGCTCGATCCTGCAAAACTCTACGTGACCGCCTTTATCGGCGACGAAAAGAATAATGTGCCACGCGACGCCGAATCTGCGGAGATTTGGCAAAAACTTTTCAGCGAAAAGGGGATTGACGCGAAGATCGTCGAGCTCGGCTCGCAGGAGGATGGTTCTCGTCTTGGTATGCAGAGAGGAAGGATTTTTTACTACGACGCGAAGAAAAACTGGTGGAGTCGCGCGGGAGTGCCGGAGAACATGCCTGTCGGAGAGCCGGGAGGACCGGATTCGGAAGTATTCTACGACTTCGGCTTGCCGCACGACGCGCGCCACGGAGCTGAATGCCATCCCAATTGCGACTGCGGCCGTTTCCTCGAGATAGGGAATTCAGTTTTCATGCAATACGTTAAGAATGAGGACGGCTCGTTTGGGCTTTTGCCAAAGCAAAATGTCGATTTCGGCGGCGGCTTGGAGCGCATCGCAGCGGCTTCCGAGAATAATGCCGACGTCTTTTCGATAGACATTTTCTCGGACGTCATCGGCCTCCTCATACATTTCTCGAAAAAAGAGTATAGCGATAGCCGCTATCAACGCTCGTTCCGCATCATCGCCGATCACATCCGCGCCGCCGTCTTCATCATCGGCGACGGCGTGAAGCCTTCGAACACCGAGCGCGGCTACG
>CAYVHJ010000022.1:0-4527 GCA_964451235.1 uncultured Candidatus Saccharibacteria bacterium
CATTTCAAGCGGCTTTAGAGCCGCGCTCGAAGCGCAAGTACTATGAGGTTGAACGCTACGGCGCTCTCGTACGCAACGATCGCTGTCATCTGGCTCGTCGTCGGCATGACGATAGGGGGCGAGCAAAGCGAATCGTTTAAAGCGCTCCTCGCGTCTCTCGGCGGGCATCATTGGGTCGGCAAGAGCATTGTTGCAGTGGCCGCCTTCCTTATTTTGTACATGCTCGTGAAGCGTCGCAGGGAATCCAGAAATCCACTCATGCTCATGCTCGCAGTCTGCGCGAGTGCAGTTGGGGGCGGCATCGCAATTTTCCTCTTTTACGTCTCTCACTACCTCGCTGGCTGAAAAGATCCGTGGCTGCGACACCGGGTTATCTTGAGAAATACTACTGGTGGGCGTATGTGCGCCCTGCCGCAGTCAAATTTTTTGACCACGAACCAATCATCGACCTGATACTTTTCGGCTACTACGAGAAGCTGCGCAACATGGTCCTTGACGAGGTCGGACACGATCTGCCAGGTAAGATGCTCCAGATATCGTGCTGCTACGGCAACCTGACGCCGCGACTCGCGAAGCGAGTCGCGACTGCAGGCGGTATGCTCGACGTGGTGGACGTACTTGATGTCCAGCTTGAAAATGTGCGGCGCAAACTGCCGGCCGAGGCACCGGTGCGCCTCATGCAAATGGACTCGACAGCGCTCGCGCTGCCCGACAAGAGCTATGATGACGTACTCATTTACTTTTTACTCCATGAGCAACCGCAAGAAGTGCGGGAGCGCACGGTGAGAGAAGCCCTCCGCGTATTGAAACCATCAGGCAGGATAGTCATTGCCGACTACGGCAAACCCTCGCACTTCCATCCGCTGCGTTACCTCGTGCTTCCAATTCTGGGCAAGATTGAACCATTCGCCGTTCCGCTATGGAACCACGAACTCGCAGATATTCTTCCAAATGAAATGAGAAAGCGTGCATGGCACGAAACGTCCTATTTCGGCGGCCTCTACCAAATGCTCGTGAGTACCGGATAGGTCCGCGCAGAAATTGCTTCGCAGGGCATATTCCGTACAATACGGTTCCTATGACTATTCGCGCCGTAAAAACTCACGTCTTCAAAGAGCGGGAGGATTTGGCAGCGTTCATTCGTTCACATGTTCCAAAGCTTAAGAATGGGTCAGTGCTTGCGGTGACGTCGAAGATCGTAGCGCTTTCGGAGGGTCGTATCGCGGATGCGGGAGATAAGGGGCAGCTCATCAAGAAAGAGAGCGAGTGGGCACTGCAGACTCACAAAGAATGGTGGTGGACAGAGAAGGACGGGATGCTTCTGGTGAACGCGGGGATAGATGAGTCGAACGCGGGCGATAAACTCGTCTTGCTCCCGCGCGACTCGTTTAAAGCTGCACGAAAATTGCAAAAGTGGTTGCGGCATCACTATGGCCTGAAAAAGATCGGCGTCATCATCACCGACAGCCGCATAAGCCCCATGCGCGCTGGCGTGACAGGCCTCGCGCTCGGGCATGCTGGTTTTCGTGGTGTGCGGGATTACCGAGGGAAAAGCGATTTGTTCGGACGAAAGCTCAAGGTCACGATGACAGACGTTGCTGATTCACTTGCAACAGCTGCAACGCTTGTGATGGGTGAGGGAGCCGAGCGTCAGCCGCTCGCAATCATCGAAGATGCGCCCGTTGAATTTGTCGACGGATTCGACAAGCTCACCGCGAGGAAAAGAGAGGTGCGGATTTCAGCGAAAGACGATATGTACGCGCCGCTCTTTCGCAATTTCGGCGCGCGTTCCCGCAGGAAGAATCGGTAGTATTAACGGAGCGATGCGAGGAGGTGTTTCGTGTGGACGGGAAGCTTGTAGGGGAACTCGAATTTTTTGTTGAGGAAGGCAAATGCGTTGTTGAGCACGAGATAGGAAACCATAATTCCAAGAGCGAAGAGCAGCCGCTCCATAATGACCACGGGGATGAGCCCGATCCACACGGCCGCGGGAAGCGGCACGAGCCATATCCAGAGCGCGCCGCCTACCGAGTGCGCGGCGAATGTTGCGCCGAGCGCTCGTGCGACAAGGTATTTTTCTTGAAAGAAGTACGCGATGATAGGGATCGTCCAGAAGAGCGAGAAGTACCACACCTCGCGACCCACCGGATGTGCGACGAACGAAATGATGGCAAGAACAGGGATGATGACGTTAAGCGGCATTTTGCGGGCGAAATAGGCGGCGGCCATCATCATCGGGAGAAGCCTGATGAATGTTCCCGCATCGCCCCAATTGGCCCCCTGTGCAACGAAGTTTGTTGCTTGCATGAGAAGAACCGCTATTGCGCCCGGTAAGGCTCCAAGGAAAGCTCCCGCGGTCGGCCCAAACGCGTCAAAGACGGTAAATTTCACGCTCGAGCCCTCAAGCTGCGTAAGAGGGATCTGCAAGGCGAGAAAGCCGAGCACGATAAAGCCGATAAAAAAGAGCGTTTTTTTCAAGCTTTCTTGTTGCATGGCGTCTTGGCTACCGAATAATGACGTTACTGTATCACACTCTGCCTATTTGGCGCCTCGCACAAAGTAGGCGCCAGTCCCGAGAACCAGAAAAAGCCCGGCGAGCCAGAGCCACACGCCATTTGATTCGTTCGCGCTTTGTCCGGCTGTCGCGACCTGTGCGGTACTCGTGCCATCTGACGTTGTTGCAATACTCGCGATCTCTGGAGAAGTCGCTTGCGACACAGTAATCGGAACGGTATCCGATATTTTGTCGGCAAAGACAGGCATAAGCGTCATAGACGGAGGCAACGTGGTTTCAACGACAGCGGTGTATGTCGGTGTTGTTGCAGGGCGCGTGAAATTGTTTAGTATCACGTGCCATGGCCGTGCGAGCGCAGCAGGTATCGCGTAGGCTGTCGCCCAGATGCGCGTGTCATCAGAGGCGCTCATGTGCTCCACACCGCCGTCGCCTTGCTGCATGTTGCCAAGAGCCCCTAGCGGCGTGATGTCGAAGATGTTCCAGTCGCTCGGCTTTTGATTGAGCGCAGCGATTGCCTGCAAAGCCCAACTGGTCGAAAAGCTGCTCTGTCCGAACCCGCCGCTAGCGACCTGTCGTCCGCGCAAGTATCCTTCCGCTTTCGAGAGAGCACCCGATACGCCGGGATGGCCGTGGTAGGGCGCTAGCGCCTGTATCGCCGCGGCGGTGAGGTCGATACTCGATACCCATGAACCGTCATCCTGTTGTGTTTCGACGATGGTATCGAGAATCGCGCGCATCATCGGATCGTCAGCTCCGTACCCCGCGTGAGCGAGAGGGAAGATGGCAAATATGTCGTCATTCACGAGTGCTTTCTCGCCCATTTGCTCTCCGTCAAATCTGTCCACGAGGAGGTCAACATAGTTAGTGCTGCTTGCCCCGAGCGACGTCGAAGGGGTGTACGGGTCAATGCCAAGAGCCTCGAGCGCCATGATGCGGCGCTCCAAATCGGTCGCCGAGGAGCCGGAAAGTGACGCTGACGTGAGATACGTGCGCAATTTTTCCCGCATGTCTGTATCGGCAAGTTCGCCCGCCGCACCCACGGCGATCGCGGCCCAGTCGGTAAGGAGCAGTGAGCCGAATGAGCCGTCGGAGCGCTGTTTCGAGGAGAGGTGCTCGAGCGCAGCTGGCAGATCAAATGGGTGAACAGGTGGGGGTTGAGCCTTCGTGCCCCCGGATGGAGCGGAAGGCGCTGGAGTATTCATAAGAATTGCTATCGTAAACTGCACGGGAGAGCCGATGGTCATGCCGTTGCTCCAATCGGTTAGTTGGAATGAAAGAATATCGCCCGACGCAACAGTCATATCGCTCAATCCGACAGAGGCCTCCGTGCCGTTTTGGGATATGCTCCAGAATTCCGTAGCTGCAGGAACAATTCCGTTGAGGCTTTGGAGAAAGAGACCGAATGAGAAATTCTGCAGCGTATATGCACTGATGGCACCTTGTTCCTTTGCTGCTGCAAGAGCACATATGCCCAAGAATCGGCCGCTGTAGTCGTGCGAGTTGCCGTCTGTATCAATTACAGTGCACGAATCGGCCACGTTGACCATCGGCGGCGTATCGGCTACGACTCCCAGGGGAAACAAAAAGATCAAAGAACCGAAGAGCGCACAAATGCGAACCTGATGCATATGATTGATAGTGCTATTAATAACTTTTCTCATACCGCCACTCAACGATGTCGCCCGGATCGACGCGAGCCTGCGAAACACCTTTGTCGGAAAGTTCTCCGTTGATTCGCAAAATCCAGTAGTATCCGTCGGCGCTTCGCTTGCCGTTGATTTCTTCAACGAAAAATCCGAGGCCAGGAAATTCGCGGCCGGAGAATGAAAGTTCTCCTTCGGCTGCATGAACATTCATTGCGTCGAGTACGGTGCCCACGTCTCTCGCCGTAAACGTCGCCGCGGCTGTTTGGATATCTCCCGCACTGTATGTTTGAACGAACCATTGCTGACTCACAAAAGCTCCTCCAGAGAGGATCACAACTGCGATCGCTAGTGCAATGTATTTTTTCA
>CAYVHJ010000022.1:4627-7634 GCA_964451235.1 uncultured Candidatus Saccharibacteria bacterium
TTCATAAGCGGATTTAGGCCTCGCATGCCACACAGACATTTGCCATCGTACGATCTTGCTTTTGTATCTCTTGAAGCTTCTTGCGATTGAGCTCCTGGGCCGCGTTCATGCTGTGCTGATAGTAGAGCGCTTTGATGCCGAGCTGCCATGCCTGCATGTAGAGAGCATTTACCTCCTTGGGCGAGATGTCGGGTGGGACCATGATATTCAAGGACTGGCCCTGATCGATGTAGAGTTGGCGCGTAGCGGCTTGCTCCAAGACCGCTGACTGGTCTATTTCAGCAAATGTGCGGAACACTTTTTTCTCGTGCTCATTCAGGAAATCCAAGTGTTGAACCGAGCCATCGTTGTCGCGGATGGAATCCCATACTTCATAGGTGTCTTTACCTTTTGCACCGAGAAGCTCGCGCAAAAACGGATTTCGGATCGTGACCTTCAGCTTCGCGACGTCTTTGACATAGCAATTGCTCCACACAGGCTCGATGCTCTGCGAAACCTGCCCGAGGATGAAAGCCGAAGAAGTAGTGGGCGCGACGGCAAGCAGCGTTGTATTGCGGCGGCCATATCCTCGGAGGAGCTCGGGCTCGCCAAACTGTGCAGCGAGCGCCTTGGAGGCAGCATCAGCTTTTTTTCGTATACGCTTGAAGACTTCAATATTAAGTTGGCCCGCCTCTCCGCTCTCGAAAGGCATCAGCTTCGATTGGAGAAGGGAGTGCCAGCCAAGGACACCGAGGCCGAGGGCGCGGTGTCTCTTTGCGAATGTATATGCACGTTCCATAAAGAGGAACGACCGCCTGTCTTCCTCCCGTCCCGAATCGCGCAGAGCCTCGATCTTCTTGCAGAATTCGGTGATTACCGCATCGAGGAGCTCTATCATCGTTTCAATGAGATCTGTGTCCTTCCAGGCGTCGTAATGGAGGAGATTGACCGATGAGAGGCAGCAAACGAAAGATTCGGTTTCGGAGGAGGGAAGCATGATCTCGGAGCAAAGATTGCTCGCGACGATCCTCATCTCTTGGTCTTTGTAGACATCGGGACGGGCTTTGTTGGCATTGTCGACGAAAAGGATGTACGGATAGCCGATCTCGCAGCGGCGCTGTATGATCTTTGCCCATACAGCACGCTTCTCCTCGTCGCCGTCTTTCATCGCCGTGAGCCACTCGTCGCTCACCGTGACAGCATGCGTCATCTTTTGGATTGGATTGCCCTCTGTGCCGATGTCGAGGAATTCGACTATATCGGAGTGCTCGACGGGGAGGTAGGGAGAGAATGAGCCGCGGCGCACCTTGCCTTGGCTGATCACATCCACGATGGCTTCAAAGAGCTGCATGAAATGCACAGGGCCCGACGAAGAACCGCTTGCGTTAATACTTGCCCCGCGAGGTCGAAGCGCGCCGAAGTAGCCGGAAGTACCGCCACCGTATTTCGACATCATGCCCACCTCTCCCTCCGTGTGGAGAATGCCCGACATATTGTCGGGAAGGTACGAGCCGAAGCAGCTGATGGGGAGACCACGACCCGCACCGAAGTTTGCCCACACGGGCGTCGCGAGAGAAATCCAGCCGCGCGACATGTAGTCCGTGAACTTATCAGCCCAACCTTTCTTGCGCAAGATGCCCTCGACCCGCTCGCCGATCTGCCGGATGCGATCTTCGGGAGTTTGTCCTTCAAGCAAGTACCCGCGAGCGAGGAAGGCACGGGAGTTGTCGTTGAGCCAGTACCAGGTTTGCATGGAGAAGTTTTGTCGGTGGTAGTTATTCAGCGTTAGAAGAGATCGGCGGGCGTCACACTCGTTTGGCGCTTGTTGTAATTGATGGAGCGCTTGTCGAAGAAATCAACGTGCTTGGTCGCTATCACCTCGTCGTCGAACCAGCGCGTCGTATCGAGGAGCTGCTTATCCACGTCAAAGATCGCGCTCATGCCGATGCGACCGAGCGAGGCATTAAAGCGGTTCTTGACGAATTCCTTCACGGTTGCTGAGGGCAGGAACGGAAGTTCTCCCGCCTCGTAGATCCAGTCGATAATTGCACCCTCTGCCTTTTCAGCTTCGCGGCATATCGCATACACAGCGTCTTCATTGGCTTCGTCGAACCACTCGGGATGTTCAATGCGAAGGATGTTAATGAGGTCGGCGCCGAAAAGGCCGTGTATCTGCTCCTCCTTGGAGGTAGCCTCGACCGCATTCGAGATACCTTTGAAAAGGTTGCGGTGCTTGTTGAACGACATAATGATGAGGAACTGCGAGAAAAGCGAAACGTGCTCGATGAAAAGCGAAAAAAGAAGTACTGCGTGCGTGTACTCGCGCTCGTCGCTCCCACGCGAATGTAAAATTACTTTCTCGAGGTAATTGATTCGCGAGGAAATGGCGGGAATCGAGGAGATCTTTTTAAATTCATTGTTGAGGCCGAGAATCTCAAGGAGGTGCGAGTACGCGTCCATGTGGCGTACCTCGCTCTCCGCAAAAGTGAAGCCTACCGCGCCGATTTCGGGTTTCGGCATACGCTTGTAGATATCACCCCAGAAAGTCTTCACCGCCACTTCGATCTGTGCGATCGCGAGCATGGCATTCTTGAGCGCGCTTCGTTCTGCATTCGATACATTCACCTTGAAATCCTGTACGTCGCCGGTGTAGTTGAACTCGGTGTGCAGCCAGTAGGAATGGCGGATGGCACGCACATATTCGATGAGCTCGGGGTACTCATAGGGTTTCAAGTTCGTGCGCTTTTTGAAGAGGCGACGCTCGCGATCCTTCGCACGCTCTGCGCGGTAGAGAATGTAGGCCTTCGCCGTCTCGAGGTATCCGAGCTCCATGAGCGAGAGCTCGACGAGATCTTGCACGCCCTCGACGGTGGGGACGCCGTCTGAACACACTTTAGCTTCCGCGCCGCTTTCACACGCGACAATAATCTTTTGGAGGACGAGTTCCGAAACCTCGCAGGCATCGTCCCTCCCTCCCGAGCTTGTTGCAACCAATGCTTTGTACACGGCCTCTGTTATTTTTTCGAGC
>CAYVHJ010000023.1:0-7581 GCA_964451235.1 uncultured Candidatus Saccharibacteria bacterium
GCGGTACTCAGACCAGGATTTTGCTTTTAATCCGTTTCCTTTTTGCTCATGCAGCGCGGTCACGAATGCTTCGGCGAGCTGGCGGTTGGTGATGAGGGGGATGTTCATGTCGATTGCCTTGCGCCGGATCATGAAGCCGTCGGTATTCTCGCGCTCATACGCCCGCGTGGGGATGTTGATGATGAGATCGACCGCACTTTGCTCTATAAGAGAGAGGACGCTCGGTTCGCGATTCGAACTGATTTTGTACACTTTTTCGCACGGCACGCCGTTTGCCGCAAGAAAGTCGGCAGTATGCTCCGTCGCATAGATCCTGAACTTCATATTCACGAGCAGCTGTATCGCGAGAAGGAGTTTCAATTTATTTTCCTCCTTTCCGAGGCTTACGAGAACGTTCTTTTTCGGCAATCGAAATCCTGCAGCAAGCATGGATTTGAGAAGCGCCTCGCTGTAGGAATCTCCAAAAGCGGCGACCTCGCCTGTTGAGGCCATCTCGACGAATGAGCGCGGATCGGTGCCCTTGATGCGGCCGTACGAAAACTGCGGCGATTTCACAGCAACATAGTCCAATTCCAAAGTTTGGTAGCGCTTTTTAATATTCTCGTCTCGCCCCGTTAGAGAACCTTGTTTCTCTAACGGGGCGAGCATCGCCCGCATCGCGATGTCGATAAAATTATAGCCGGTCACCTTTGAAACGAAGGGGAACGAACGCGAGGCGCGCACGTTGCACTCGATGACCTGCAGACGGTTCTCTTTCGCGATGAATTGTACGTTGAAGGGTCCGGTGATCTTGAGCTCGTGGATGATCGCTTTGGTGATGTCTTTCGCACGACGGATTGTTTCGAGGTAGGTGCGCTGCGGTGGCAGCACGACGGTCGCGTCGCCCGAATGGGTGCCGGCATTTTCGACATGCTCGGTAATCGCATAGATAAGAAGCGATCCTTGCGCGGCGACGCCGTCGATTTCTATCTCGCGCGCATTCTCGATGAACTTCGAGATGACTACGGGGTGATCCGGCGAGACGTTTGCCGCGCGCTTGAGGTACTTGAGGAGGGCATCGCTATTAAGTGCAACACTCATCGCGGCGCCCGAGAGCACGTACGAAGGACGTACAAGAATGGGATAGCCGATTTTTTCAGCCGTCTTTACCGCCGCGCGCGGGCTTGTAAGCTCCGCCCATGCAGGCTGGTCGACACCAAGTCTGTCCAAAAGCGCCGAAAAAGAGTGACGGTTTTCCGCACGATCGATGTTCTTTGGGTGCGTGCCGAATATGCGTACCTTGTTTCTGTCGAGAGCTATCGCAAGATTGTTCGGAATCTGACCACCAGTCGAGACTACGGTACCTATAGGATGCTCGAACTCGAGAATGTCGAGGACGCGCTCGAGCGAAAGTTCCTCGAAATACAACCTGTCGGACATGTCGTAGTCGGTCGAGACGGTCTCGGGATTGTAATTAATCATGACAGTCTGATATTTTCGGGACGCGAGCGCCGAGAGGGCTTGTACGCCGCACCAGTCAAATTCAACCGATGAGCCGATGGCATAGGGGCCGCTCCCAAGTACGACAGCACTCCGGTTCGACGGCTTCACGTCGTGTTCATCGCCGTGGTAGGTCAGGTACAGATAGTTTGTTTTTGCCGGAAATTCACCGGCGAGCGTGTCGATCTGTTTTATGATGGGAAGCACGTTCAGTTTCTTGCGGAGAGCACGGATCTTTTCTGGTGTCGATTTTTTGATAGTTGCGATCTGCGCGTCTGAAAAACCCATTTTCTTAGCCAATCGGATGGTTTCTGTGTCAAGGCGACGCCTTGACACAAGACGTTCTGTCTCGATGATGTTCTTCATTTTCTCAAGGAACCATTCGTCGATTCCGGAAAGTGCATGGATTTTTCGTACCGAGACGCCTCTTTGTAGTGCCTTCGCGATCGCGAAGATTCTGTTTGTAGACGGTTCCCTGATCTCCTTGAGATAATTTTCGATTTTGAAATTTCTACTCTTGTGCGCTACGAAGCCGTCCGCGCCGATATTCAACATGCGAAGGGCTTTCTGCAAGACCTCCTCGAACGAACGACCGATTGCCATGACTTCGCCGACGCTCTTCATTTCCGTACCTATTTTACCGGCGGCGCGTTCGAATTTTGTGAGATCCCAGCGCGGGATTTTGAGGACAAGGTAGTCAAGCGCGGGCTCAAAGCAGGCGGATGTCGTCAGGGTCACCGAGTTTTTGAGCTCGGGCAGCGTATGTCCGAGTGCGAGTTTGGCGGCGACGAACGCGAGCGGATAGCCGGTGGCCTTCGAGGCGAGCGCCGACGAGCGTGAGAGACGCGCATTCACTTCTATGACGCGATAGTCGCCCGTCCGCGGGTGTAGCGCATACTGGATGTTGCACTCTCCAACGACTCCAAGGTGCCGCACGACGCGTATCGCGGTCTCGCGGAGACGATGGTATTCCTCATTCGAAAGCGTCTGCGATGGGGCGACGACGAGCGACTCGCCCGTGTGGATGCCCATGGGATCGATATTTTCCATGTTGCACACGGTGATGCAGTTGTCGGCTCTGTCGCGTACCACCTCGTATTCGATCTCCTTCCATCCGCCCACGTACTCTTCGATAAGTACTTGGGGAGTTGAGCGGAAAACCTCTTTGAGTTTTTCGGAAAGCGTTTTTGCGTCCCGCACGACGCCAGAACCTTCGCCGCCAAGAGCAAATCCCGCACGCACCATGACAGGGTAACCGATTGCTTCTGCCGCCTTCAGCGCAGCTGAGGCAGTTGAGGCCGCATGGCTTCTGGGCGTTGCAACACCAATTTCATTCAGACGCCGCACAAAGAGGTCGCGGTCTTCGGTGTCGCGAATCGTTGCGACAGGCGTGCCGAGAACGCGGACGCCGTACCTCTTCAATACTCCGGCCTTTTCGAGCGCGAGACCGAGGTTGAGCGCGGTTTGGCCGCCGAAGCCAAGCAGTATCCCGTCTGGCCGCTCTTTCTTAATGACCTGTGTTGCAAATTGTTCGGTGAGGGGAAGAAAGTACACGACATTGGCGAGCTTCTCATCCGTCTGAATCGTTGCGATGTTCGGATTGATGAGAATGACCCGAATACCCTCCTCTTTAAGCGCTTTGATGGCTTGCGATCCAGAGTAATCGAACTCGCCGGCCTGTCCGATTTTGAGGCCGCCGGATCCGAGAATGAGAACGGATTTTGTTTTTTTCATAGGGCAGCTTTTATATTAGTGGTCTCGTAAACCACTAATATTTTTGATTTCTCGGATAAAGTCGTCGAATATCCACGCGGTGTCGGTGGGACCCGGGGAAGCCTCGGGGTGAAATTGCACCGAGCGCCATGGCCTTGTCTTGTGTTGCAGTCCTTCGTTGCTCCCGTCGTTCGCATTCACAAACCATTCCTTCCAACCGCTAGGTAATGATTTCCCATCCACGGCGTATCCGTGATTTTGCGAGGTGATGTAGCACCTGCCCGCCGTAGCCTTCCCGGAGGCGGGACGGCCTATGAGATCGATGCACGGCTGATTTTGGGAGCGGTGACCATACTTGAGCTTGTAGGTTTTCCCACCGGCGGCAAGAGCCAAAAGTTGGTTGCCGAGGCAGACGCCGAGGATGGGTTTGTTCTTTTTCATCGCTTTCCTGATATTTTCGATGGTCGCTGTGCACATTGTCGGATCGCCGGGACCGTTTGAGATGAGAAGGCCGTGGTACCTCTCTCTCGAAAAGTCGTAGTCCCACGGCACGCGGATGACGGTGGCTCCTCGAGCTACCAAGGAGCGCACGATGTTTTCTTTCATACCGCAGTCGATTGCGATGATTTTGATTTTTCCACCTTTGCCTGCTTGCCGGATCTTCGGCGCAGGCAGATATATTTTCTTTCGCGTCGGGCTCACTTTCGCTACAAGGTTTTCGTCATTGGGATCGACGAAGCCTTTTGGCTTGCCGGAGTTGACTAGCTCACCCAAAATGACTCCGTGCTCACGCAGACGCTTTGTCAGTACGCGAGTGTCGACATCCGTCATTGCAGGAACGCCGGATTCTTTGAGCCATGCGCCGAGTGATTTTTTGGCCGCATGGTGTGAGTAGTTCTCTGAATATTCCGAGACGATCAAGCCGGCAATTTGTATACTTCCTGATTCAAAAAATTTCTTGTCAGGCACGCCGTAGTTGCCGATGAGAGGGTAGGTGCACACCAATATTTGGCCAGAATACGAAGGATCTGTGAAGGCCTCGGGATAGCCGACCATGCCGGTGTTGAAGACGACTTCACCGGCGACGGATCGCGAAGCGCCAAAACTTTTGCCCTCTACTACAGTTCCGTCTTTGAGAATCAGCCTCATACTCATATGAGAAGCCGGCCAGCAGCCGGATACAAAAAAAGCCCTTTGCGGGCCGTCGTTGCGTCGATACGCATGGAGTCCATTAAAAGTGCATCATAGCAAATTATTCTTTGCTGTCAAATCATACGGCTTCCCGTATACTCTCGCCATGAAGCGCGAAGAACTGAAAAAATATCGACTGCCGGATGGGCCGGGAGTGTATCTCTTCAAAAAGGGTAGGAAAATCCTGTACATCGGCAAGGCGGCGTCTCTCCGTGACAGAGTGCGGAGCTACTTCTCGCCTGATCTGGCGGAAGGGCGAGGGAGCCGCGTCGTCGGAATGGTCGCGGAAGCGATTTCGCTTTCATGGCACGAGACAGATTCTGTCCTGGAAGCGTTGCTGCTCGAGGCAAGTCTCATCAAACGCCATCAGCCTCTCTACAATGTCGACCAGAAAGACAATAAGAGTTGGAACTACGTCATCATCACAAAAGAATCGTTTCCCCGGATTCTTGTTGTCCGAGGCAGGGAGCTATTCCAAAATTATGGGTTTCGCAAACCCATATTCGGGTTTACGAAACCCGAATATGTTTTTGGTCCGTATCCGCATGGAGCACAGTTGCGAGAAGCGATGAAAATGATCCGCAGGATATTTCCATTCAGGGACAAATGCACGCCAGAGACAGGAACGCCCTGCTTCAACAAACAGCTCGGGCTTTGTCCGGGTGTGTGCAGTGGAGAGGTGGGCAAAGAAGAATATGCCCGCATGATCCGCAACATTCGCGAGCTCTTTTCGGGCAACTTCAAGGGCTTGAAGCGGCGCCTTGCACGAGAAATGAAAGAGGTCGCGAAACAAGAGGACTTTGAGGAGGCGGAAAAACTGCGTCGGCAAGTCTCTGCACTCGAGCACATCCGCGACGTATCACTCATCAAGGATGAAAAACTCGTCTCCGCCGGCGGCGGAACGCGAATCGAAGCATTCGACATCGCACACACTTCGGGGAAGGAGACTGTCGGCGTGATGACCGTTCTCGACAACGGCGAGCCATACAAAGCAGCATACAGAAAATTCAATGTTCGAACGGCAACGAACGATGACATAGCGGCGCTGAAGGAAGTCTTGTCGCGCCGCTTAAATCATTCCGAATGGCCTCTCCCGCGAGTATTCGTTGTTGATGGCGGCAAAGCGCAGGTGCGTATGGCAAACAATGTCTTGAAAAGTGCAGGCCTCATGATCCCTGTTGTCGGTGTCGTGAAGGACGAATTTCACAAACCGGAGCGGCTTATCGGCGATACTCGTGCGATTCAAGCGCACGAACTCGACATCTTGCTTGCGAACTCCGAAGCGCATCGATTCGCGATCGGTTTTCATCGCGAGCGACTCCGAAAGAGTATAAGGCGGTGATATACTTGTGGCATGGTGCGCACGATCGTCGGGGTCTTAAGGGGAGGGGCGTCGAGTGAATATCCGCTCTCATTGAAAACGGGGGCTGCGATTATGACGGCTCTGCCGCAAGAGCGTTACGAGACTCGTGATATTCTCATCGACAAAAGCGGAACATGGCATCTGCGCGGGATGCCTAGCACCCCCGCGCGTGCGCTTTCGCAAGTAGACGTCGTTCTCAATGCACTCCATGGAGGAGTAGGCGAAGATGGGACCGTCCAGCGCATGTTGGAGCGCGCGGGCGTTTCCTATGCAGGTTCGCGTGCGCTGCCTGCCGGCCTTTCGCTCAACAAAATCCGCGCGCGTGAGATTATCACCGAGAGAAAAATCCCGATGCCGCGCGCCGTCGCGTTCAGTTTGCACAATCGCATGAACACGCGCGAGATGGCGGATGCCGTTTTTTCTCACTTCGGCCCTCCCTACCTCGTGAAGCCTCGAGCCGAGGGATCTTCACACGGCATCCGCTACGTCGCGACCTTCGCAACTCTTCCAGAAGCAATCGGTGACATACTCGATGAATTCGGCATGGCCCTCATCGAGGAATATCTGCTTGGCGAGCATGCGACGACAGGCGTTATCGAGGACTTCCGAAACGAACCGCTCTATGCCCTTACGCCAGCGCACATCGATCTGCCTGAAGGCCAGCGGTATTTCGATCCGTACTCGGAAGGGGAGCGCGCGCGGCACTTTGTCCCGAGTCGTTTCTCGCATGAAGTAAAAAATCGCATAGCCGATATTGCGCGAAGTGCTCATGACGCGCTCGGGCTCGCACATTTTTCAGACGCAGATTTCGTGGTGACGCGTCACGGCGTCTACCTTCTCGAAGTGAATGCCTCTCCGATGCTCCACGAAGACGCTGCCTTCCCGAAAATGCTTGAAGCCGTCGGTTCTTCGCTCCAAGAATTTCTCGAACATTCGATTACTCTTGCGCGGCGATGATATCTGCATACGGCTTTCATGATGCTCTTTTTGTGTTTCTTGTCGCGAATTGGTACATTGCACTCCGTTGGGCCAGTAGTTCAGTGGTAGAACGTCTCATTTGCAATGAGAAGGTCCGGGGTCCGATTCCCCGCTGGTCCACAACATTGCCACTGCAGCCGATTGCTTGCGTGCGAAGTCGGAAGCTTTCATTTTCGTTTGCGAAGCGTGGTGCTATGATGGACATAAAGGTCGTTATTACAACTCTTAATAATGGCTAGCTATGGCGGAAAAACAGGTTGGCACGGTCACACACTGGTACGACAAGATCGGCGTTGCCGTCGTGAAGCTTACGGGAAAGCTTTCGAAGGGTGCCGCGGTCAAAGTGAAAAAGGGCAAAGAGGAATTCGAGGATACCGTTTCGTCGCTCCAGATCGACCACAAGGACGTCGCGTCTGCAAAGAAGGGCGACGATGCGGCAATCAAACTTTCCCAGAGAGCGAAGGAAGGCGCGGAAGTCTTTCTTGAGGAATAATTCTTCTCGCGTGTCTTGAGTCTCCTCACGAGACTGTTGTTTGTATGTGTCGGAATCATTGACAGTAGCTCCACGAAGGCCTTGTACGCAGTTTTCATTCTTTTCCAATTCACGAATAGAGTGGTAAGCTGGGTTGAATATGGCCGAGAAGATGGTGAAAGCGCTCACGTTCGACACGAAGCAGGATGGGTGGGAGAAAAGCAAAGGTTTTGTGATGCGGGAGGTGCCCATGCCGACGCTGGATGAAAAGAAGAATCCCGAAGACGCTCTTTCTGTGATACTTAAGATCAAGTACGCGGGCGTGTGCGGCTCCGACAAGGGTTTGTGGTACCGCACGGCATTTCGCGACATGGTGCACGAATCG
>CAYVHJ010000024.1:0-7283 GCA_964451235.1 uncultured Candidatus Saccharibacteria bacterium
AACGGCAGTAAATATCGATAAAACAAAATCACTTCGCAGAGAGCTTGCGCCGCATATTCATTTCTTGAGGCAGCAGGAGGAGAAAATAGAAAAGGCGCGGGAGCTCAAAGAGGCGCTCGCGGAGAAGCTGAACGACTACCTAGCGCGGGAGCATGCATGGATTACGCAGGAGGATGCCCGCCTTCGGCAGGAGGAGCAGGCGCTCACGGGAGAGTTGAAGAAGCTCAATGAGTTGGTATCTCGAACTCGTACCGCAGGCGCTTCGGCGGGGTGCGGCGCGCTTTCCGAGCTGCAGAAAAAACTCTCAGAGCGGGAGGTGAAACTCGTAGAGGCGCGTCGCGAGAGCGAGCGGCTTTCGCGCGAGCTCGGCCGCGCCGAAGGGGCGCTTGAGGTGAACAACGTGACGGTTGAGGCAATCGTGCCGGTGCCGCACGTGCGGAGCTTTGCGCGCGAACTCGATGCAACTGTTGCGGAACTTGAACGCGTCGATGAGATAAGTCGCGTGCGCACAGTTCTGTCTCTAATTCGCAATCGCATCAAATCGTTTATCGAAGGACTCTCGGGCGCCGCGCCTTTCACGAACGAAGAGGTGCGAGAGCAGGTAAAAACACTTTCTCAATCTCTCGAGCGCGTACAAAAGGAGGAGGGAGCACTCGCGGAAGAACTGGAGAGGCTGCGCGCGAAGATCGGGGAGACACGTGAGGAGGGCTTTACGGCCGAGCGCGATCTCGTCGAACTCGAAGCTTCTGCGCGCGAAGTGCAAGGAAAGCTCAGAAGCGTCCAAACTTCTCGAGAGGCTATTCAATCCCTGCGGCGGCGATTTGAGGATGAGGTGCGGGAGGGAGTTGCCTTGGTCGGCGCCATGATCCGTTTATGGGAGAATGCCGAGATTCCTACTGGCGCACTTTCCGAGGGTCGTGAAGTACAGGAAAAACGTCTGCGAGAGATCGAACGCCTGAAAATCAAGATCGAGGAGTCGGGAATCGGGAGCGGCGAGCAGATCGTACAGGAATTCAAACAGACCAAAGAACGCGATGAATTCTTGGCTAAGGAACTTCTTGACCTGGAGAAATCTGCGGCTTCATTGAAGGACATTATCGCCGAGCTCGAAAAGACGATTGACGCGCGTTTCCATGAGGGCTTGAAAGGGATCAACGAAGCACTCAAAGGTTTCTTCGTCAAGCTTTTCGGAGGTGGGGAAGCGAAGCTCAAAATCGAAGAACCCCGCTACCGCGTGTCAAGGACCGTCCTTGACACAGAAGACGAGGAAGACATTCCGGAGGAAGAGGAGCTCTACGCGGGGCTTTCGATATCGGTTTCGCTCCCACGAAAAAAAATCCGTGGACTCGAGGTTCTCTCCGGCGGTGAGCGGGCGCTTACTTCGATCGCCCTCATTTTCTCGATGACGCAGGTTAATCCTCCGCCGTTTCTGGTCCTCGACGAGACCGACGCGGCGCTTGATGAGGCGAACAGCAAGCGCTACGCCGATATGGTCGGCGAACTCGCGGCGAAATCGCAGCTCATCGTCATCACGCACAACCGTGCCACCATGACCGCCGCGGGCGAACTCTACGGCGTCACGATGGGAGCTGACGGAGTCTCAAAGTTGCTTTCTGTCAAGCTCGAAGAGGCCGAACGTGTTGCGAAATAGCCCCATTTTGTGTAGAGTGTCGCGGTTATGCTGAAGATTCGAATGCAGCGGACGGGCAGGACGAATATGCCGGCGTTTCGCATTATCGTGACCGAGCACACTGAAAGCCCGAAGACAGGAAACATTGTCGAGAAACTTGGCACGTACAACCCTAAAACGAAGGAGCGCAATTTGAACGCAGATCGTATCAAGTACTGGCTCTCCGTGGGCGCAAAAGCGAGCGGCACGATGCACAATATGCTTATCACGGCAGGAATTATCGAGGGCAAGAAGGTGAATGTGTTGCCGAGGAAAAGTCCTCCTAAGAAAGACAGCGAACAGAAAACAGAGAACAGCGAACAGGGGATGCCTGAAGTCCATGT
Organism: uncultured Candidatus Saccharibacteria bacterium; assembly: GCA_964451235.1. Lineage (GTDB taxonomy): Bacteria > Patescibacteriota > Minisyncoccia > Phycocordibacterales > UBA2100 > UBA10103. The sequence goes on from CAYVHJ010000024.1 coordinate 2,014, forward strand.
TGCGTCGGAAGCGCCAAAAGAAGAAGTGCCGGCGCCGGAGTTGAAGCACGACGTCGAGACTGCAGCGGAGCCTGTTGCCGCCGAAACCCCGCAAAGTTAGTCTGATATACTGGTTCTCATTAGCAAGTAGATAGACATCCATGGAACGAGATCAGCAATTTCTGGAATACATTATAAAGGCGCTGGCGGATAATCCGGACGACGTGAAGATCAACCGCACGGTAGACGAGATGGGCGTACTTCTTACCTTGAGCGTCAACAAGGACGACATGGGCAAAGTTATCGGCCGCTCGGGGCAGACTGCCAAAGCTATCCGCACGATTCTCCGCGTCGTTGGCATGAAGAATGACGCACGCGTAAACCTCAAGATCGAAGAGCCTGAAGGGAGCGGGCGAACGTTCTCGCAAGACCGATCAGTGGACGATGTCATCAACGACCTGAAGGCGGAAGGATGATTCATTTTCACATCGTCACGCTCTTTCCCGAATCTATCGAGCCCTACCTCAAGAGCTCGATCCTTGGGCGTGCGCAAGCGGCGAAGAAAATAAAGGTGAGTTTTTACGACCCCAAGAAATTTACGCGCGACAAACATGGTCGCATAGACCACCGCCCGTATGGCGGAGGACCCGGCATGGTCTTGGAACCGGATGCGATTCTGCGAGCTGCTGAAAAAGCCCTTCGACGGGCTCAGGGTAAACCGGAGAAAATTTTCTTTTCTACCGATGGGGTTCAGTTCATCGAAACTTTTGCAAAAAAACTCGCGAAGAAGAGAGACGTTCTTCTCATTGCCGGCCACTACGAAGGAGTAGACGCGCGCGTGCAGAGAATACTGAAAGCAAAGAAAGTTTCGATGGGTCCCTTCGTTCTTACGGGCGGAGAACTCCCTGCGGCAACCTTGATCGATGCCGTGTCGCGTTTCGTGCCCGGCGTGCTGGGGAAATCGGAGTCTCTCGAAGGCAGCCGTGTCGCAAGCCCCGAGGTCTACACTCGTCCCGAAACCCTCCTATGGAAGGGCAAAAAATACAAAGTTCCAGCAGTTTTACGCTCCGGGCATCATGCAAAAATCAATGAATGGAAGAGCAGTCGGGGAAGGACAGATTAGACAATGCACATCGTATGTGTCTACCGGAGGTTTAACCTCCGGTCCGGGATAAGAAGGAGTGGAATGGAAGCAAAAGGCGATAGACAATACTAATATACGTATGTCAAGGTTGAGCTCGTAGAGCGACCGTGATAAAATCCCTCGACATTTGCTCTAAGCTCGATTGTGTTGCGGCTGTGCTTCGGCAAAGGCGGGTAGTGAGCTTTAACTCACTACGGGACGGATTTGAATAAGAAAATTTAATAGTGAATATACCGGCGACGCAGGGGCGGCGCACGGGTACCTTGTTGCACCATGGTGAAAGTTAAAGCACGGCCGCAAAAATACTTCGGACAGTTCAGGGAGCCTCTCGTGAAGCTCCCGTCGCTCGTCGACTCCCAACTCGCCTCGTTCCGTGAGTTCGTGCAGGGTGGCGCCGAGCGGGTGTTCGTGGAATTTTTTCCTATCACCGATCACTCAAACAAGAAATTCGGGCTCGAGCTCGTAAAGTTCAACTTCGGCGGGTTGCGTTGGGACGAACACTACGCAAAAAAAGCGATGCGCACCTATGAGGCACCGCTTTCCGTCGTTGTGCGTCTCAAGAACAAGACGACTGGCACCGAAAAGGAGCAGGAAATATTCCTTGCGGATGTTCCATGGATGAAGGAGCAAGGGAGCTTCATCATCAACGGCGTCGAGCGCATCGTGGTACCGCAGCTCGCGCGAAGCTACGGCGTATTTTTCGAAACGGTTCCGTATAAGGGGAAAAACTACTTCGCGGCAAAAATTATTCCTTCGCGCGGCGTCTGGATAGAACTCGAATCTGATCCCGACGGCGGCATCTACGTGAAGATCGATCGAAAGCGCCGCTTTCCCGTAACCGCGCTTCTGCGGGTCCTTGGGCTTGCGACCGAGAAAGAACTTCGCGGGCGATTTGAGAAATCCCGCGCCGCCTCTGAAGCGATCGCAGCAACGCTCGCGCACGACCACGCGCAGACGCTCGAGGAGGCGTTCGTTGAGATCTACCGCAGGCTCCGTGACGGCGACATCGCGACCCCGGAGAGCGCACGCGAGCATGTGCTGTCGATCCTCTCCGCCGAGCGGTACGACATCTCGCGTGTCGGCCGCTTCCATTTCAACCGCCGGTTCGGACTTTCCACCTCACACAAAGATCTCGAGCGCTCGACCCTGAACGTCGAGGATGTTGTCCGTATCGTAACGCACATTGCGGAGCAGAACGACAACCCTGCAGCGTTTCCCGACGACATCGATCACCTCGGTTTCCGGCGTGTGCGATTTGTCGGCGAGCTTTTGGAGCAGCGTATGCGTGTGGGCCTTTCACGCATGAAGCGCAATATTCAAGACCGGATGGCGATGGTTGACCCTGCGACATCACTGCCGGTTCACTTTGTAAATCCGAGGCCCTTCCAAGCAGCCGTTCGCGAGTTCTTCACGACCGATCAGCTCTCGCAGCTCATGCAGCAGTACAACACGCTGGACGAGATCGAGCACCTGCGGACCTTGAGCACGCTCGGCCGCGGCGGCCTCACCTCGGAGCGCGCGGGGTTGGAAGTGCGCGACGTGCACTCCTCACACTACGGCCGCGTGTGCCCCATTCACACTCCCGAAGGCAAGAATATCGGCCTTGTCCTTCACATGTCGCTCTACGCGCGGCCGAACGAATTTGGCATCATCGAAACCCCGTATGCGAAAGTCGAAAAAGGCCATGTGACAAAAGAGATCGTCTATCTGAACGCGCTCGAAGAGGAAGATCACGCAATCGCGCATGCCGCAATCGAGCGCGATGAGGACGGCCGCATCACCGAGAAGTTTGTGGAGGTGAGAAAGGCAGGCGCGCCGACAATCGTGAAGCGTGAAGAGGTAGATTTCGTCGAAGTTGCGACGAACCAGCTCTTTTCGGTTGCGACCTCGCTTATCCCTTTCGTCGAAAATGACGACGCCAATCGCGCGCTTATGGGTTCGAACATGCAGAAGCAGGCGGTGCCTCTCGTCGTACCGGAAGCGCCACTAGTCGCAACCGGCGTGGAAGCCGCTGCTGCACGGGATTCGGGCCGCCTTGTCGTCGCAGAAGAGGCGGGCGAGGTGAGCTACGTTGATGCATCTCTGGTGAAAGTGAAGAACACAGACGGGAAGACAAAGGAATACCCCCTAGTCAATTTCCAGCGCACGAATGGCTTCACAACCTTTCACCAGCGTCCACTCGTCTCCGTCGAGGACGCCGTGAAGAAGGGGACGATTCTCGCAGACACCTCAACCTCTGTCGGCGGACAGCTCGCTTTGGGGCAGAGCGTCCGTGTGGCGTTTTTGCCGTGGTTTGGCGCAAATTTTGAAGACGCAATCGTTATTTCGGAGCGGCTTGCGAAAGAGGGACGTTTTTCCTCCATCCACATGGAGGAGTTTGTCTGTATCGTTCGAGACACGAAGCTCGGGTCCGAAGTAACGACGCACGACATTCCAAACGTTTCTGAATTCAAACTCCGCAATCTCGATGAGGAAGGCATTATCAGGATCGGCGCGGAAGTACGTCCCGGCGATATATTAGTTGGTAAGGTGACGCCCAAGGCGCGACGCAGCTCACGCCCGAGGAGCGCTTGCTCCACGCCATTTTCGGCGAGAAGGCCAAAGATGTGAAGGACACCTCGCTTCGCATGGAAGGCGGGAAGCGCGGCCGTGTCGTCGGGGTCAAACTTTTTTCGCGCGAGAATGGCGACCAGCTTGAAAGCGGCGTCATCAAGCGCGTGCACGTCGAAGTCGCCCAGCTCCGCACCATCGCCGTCGGCGACAAGCTCGCGGGCCGTCATGGCAACAAGGGCGTGATCTCTCGCGTGCTTCCGGAGGAAGACATGCCGTTTGATAAGGAGGGGAATCCGGTAGACATCATTTTGACGCCTCTTGGTGTTCCGTCTCGTATGAACCTCGGGCAGATTCTCGAGCTCCACTTGGGACTCGCTGCGGAGGCTCTGGGGTATCAAGCGATCGTGCCCTCATTTGCGGGCGCCTCCGAAGAGGAGATCCGCGCAGAGCTGAAGGAAGCGGGCTTGCACGAAAGCGGCAAGCGCGTGCTTTTCGACGGTCGCACGGGGGAGCCCTTTGCGCAGCCGGTTGCCGTCGGTGTCATGTACATGCTGAAGCTGCACCACATGGTGGAAGACAAGATCCATATGCGCTCGATCGGCCCCTACTCCTTGACGACACAGCAACCGCTCGGCGGAAAGGCTCAAAACGGCGGCCAGCGCGTGGGAGAAATGGAAGTGTGGGCGTTCTTGGGCTACGGCGCAGCGCATTCTCTGCGCGAAATTCTCACGTACAAATCCGACGACATTCTCGGACGCTCGGCAGCGTTCGACGCAATCGTTTCAGGCAAACGCATCACCGAATCGCACACGCCGGCGACCTTCAACGTGCTGGTGCGGCATCTCCGCGGCTTGGGCATCGATGTCGAATTTATAGGCGGTGATCGCTTTGAGGGCAGACATTAAATATGAAAAAGAAAGACATCATACCGCAGAGTTTTGAAGCAGTCGCCATGCGACTTGCCTCTCCCGAGCGCATCGCGGATTGGTCGTTCGGCGAGATCACGAAGCCCGAAACCATCAACTACCGCACGCAGCGGCCGGAGAAGAACGGTCTTTTCGATGAGCGCGTCTTCGGTCCCGAAAAAGATTACGAATGTTACTGCGGCAAGTACCGCGGCATCCGTTTCCGCGGCATCGTGTGCGAGAAGTGTGGCGTCGAGATCACGCGCTCGATCGTGCGCCGCGAGCGCATGGGACACATCGACCTCGCGACGCCGGTGGCGCACATCTGGTTTGTGCGGCGAATTCCGTCGCGCATCGCGCTCATGCTTGGCCGTTCGGCGGCGGAGGTGGAGAAGGTCGTCTATTTTGCCGGCTATATTGTCACCCATGTGGACGAGGATGAGCGTACGCGGCTTCTCAAGGATCTCGAACAGGAATTTCAGTCGAAGATGAAGGCTGCGGAGGGAGCCGAGACAAAAACTACGCTCAAGGAAAAGGCAACGAAAGCAAAGAAGGAGATCGACTCACTCCGGATCGGCGCCGTTCTCGACGAGGCGGCGTACCACCCCTTTGCGGTCAAGTACGGTGCGCTGTTCCGCGCGACGATCGGTGCCGAAGCGCTCTACCATATTCTCACAAAGACCAATCTC
>CAYVHJ010000025.1:0-6326 GCA_964451235.1 uncultured Candidatus Saccharibacteria bacterium
CACACGCCCCTCATCGGGGGGATGGTGCGCGAAGTAAATTCAGCACGGACGGCGCGCACACTCTCCTCGCTCCTTTCTTCCGGCGTCGACGTACTCGCTTCCCTCGAAATCACGGGGCAGGTCGTGCAAAACTCATTCTTCCGCGAGGTCATCAAAGATGCGGCAGCAAACGTCGGCAAGGGCGAACCGCTCTCAACCGCTTTCGCGCGTCGGGGGGATCTCTATCCGGCGTTCGTCGGAGAGATGATGGCCGTGGGAGAGGAGACGGGCGCGCTTTCTGAAATGCTGAAACGTCTCGCGTCCTATTACGAGGATGAGGTCGATCGCAAGACGAAAGACATGTCCACTATCGTCGAGCCCTTCCTCATGGTTGTCATCGGCGGCGCAGTCGGCTTTTTTGCGGTTTCGATGATTACGCCGATCTACTCGCTGTCACAGAACATCGGGTAGCTTTCAGGTGTCAGCTGTCAGCTTTCAGCATGAAACCAATCCAGTCATTATTTTTCTTCCCTGACAGCCGAAAGCTGAAAGCTGGAAGCTATTCCCAGGGTGTGACGCTTATTGATACCGTTATCGGCTCCGCGCTCGTTCTTGTCGCGTTCGTCGGCATAGCAGGTGTCTTTCAACTTTCGATCGATGTCGTCGGGAACAGCAGGGCGCGCGCGGGCGCAATCGCGCTTGCGAACGAGTGGATGGAGTATGTGCGCTCACTCAAGTTCGATGATGTTGGCACGATAGGCGGTATTCCCGCAGGCGTCGTACCGCAATCCGAGGCCGTTTCCCTCAACGGTATTTCTTATACGCGTCGCACTACGATCCAGTTCGTCGATGATCCGTACGACGGCATCGGGGCAGCAGACAATTACCCCACTGGGGCGCCGGTATTTGTCGATTACAAAGCTGTGCGTGTCGCTATCTCGTGGCAGTCGCGCGCGGGAGAGCGCACTGTCTACTTCGTGACGCGGGTCGAACCGCAGAACGGAATTGAGGTCGCGTGCACATCCTCGTGCGGGACACTCTCCATTTCCGTGGTAAATGCCGTATCGGAGCCTGTTCAGAACGCGAAAGTGCGCGTTGAGAACGCGAGCACCACTCCCGCCATAGATCTCACCACCTACACCAACATCAGCGGAGCAGTCGTGCTCGCGGGCGCGCCGGTTTCTTCAGGCTACAAGATCACTGTCTCAAAGCCGGGATACAACTCCGCGCAGACGTATAGCGTGAGCGCGAATAATCCTTCTCCCACACCTGCGCACCAGCAGGTATTCCAAAGTCAGACCACGGCGCTCGTGTTCGCACCCCCCCAATCCGGCATAGACGCGCTTGCGACGAAAACCGTCTATACGTACGACGCGATCGCGACCTCGACGTGGAACGAAACGTTCTCGACCGAGTCGCAGATATCCTCTTCGACAAACATCGCTGTCGTCTCCGGCCTAGCGCGGCTCACCGGGAGCGAAGGCTCGTACCCAAGCTACGGAGAGCTCGAATCGGTCGTAATCGGCCCCGCGTACCTCGCGAATTGGAAAAGCTTCGATTGGAGCGGTTCGGCGCCCGCGTCGACGACCGTCGAATTCCGTTTCTACGACGCAAATGGCGTCATCATTCCTGACGCCGCGCTTGCAGGGAATGCCGCAGGTTTCTCCGCATCGAGCATCGATATTTCGGGGCTCTCGACGAGCACGTACCCATCGATGCGCGCGCACGCGCGATTGCTCACGAGCGACGCGAGCACGACGCCATCGCTCAATTCGTACGCTGTTTCGTACGACCATGGTCCCACGCCGCGCGCGCAGACGCCATTCCGATTACTCGGACTCGACAAAGTTATCGGCTCCGGGCCTGTGTACAAGCACGACTTCTCGCTCCAGACGGATGCGAGCGGCGCTTTCTCCACCACCACGCTAGAGTGGGACCGCTACGAGGTGAGTTTCCCCACGCTCGGGCAGCAGTATGTCGTTGTCATTGCGTGCGATTCGCAGCCGGAATATCTCGCGCCAGGCACGAGCCAGACCTCGCGCTTCCACATAGCTCCGCGCGCCACGAACGCTCTCGGTGTCGAGGTGCGTGCTGGAGGCGCGCTCGTCGGCGGCGCAACCACAGCGCTCTCGAAGAACGGGTACGCGGCAACAACGACGACGACGTGCGGACAGGCATACTTCAACTATCTCGCCGCCGGCACGTACAGGCTCACCGTGAGCGCGCTCGGTTACCAGAGCTATGTGGACGACGCGGTACCCGTGTTGGGGACTTCGACGGTGCAGGTTACTTTGAATCCATGAAAAAGAATCACGGACTGACAATGCTCGAAGTTATCGTGTGGGTTAGTGTGTTCACTTTTGTGCTCGGTGCGATCGTCACTTCAATCATCTATTTCTATCGCACCAACACGTATACGCTCGGTCAGGCGACCGCCGTTTCCTCCGGACAGCGCGGTCTGGACAACATGATGCGCGTCATCCGAGAGGCAGCATACGCTTCCGACGGCGCGTATCCGATCATTTCGATGGCGACGTCCTCCTTTTCATTCTACGCCGACGTCGACACCGATCCCTCTATAGAAAAGATCCACTACTTTCTGCAAGGCACCTCGCTCTTCGAAGGCATCGTGAACCCCTCGGGTGACCCGCCCGTTTATACTGGGGCGGAGGCGACTTCCACGATCGCGGAGTACATTCGTAACATTGCATGGGCAACATCGACTTTCACCTACTATGACAAGAACGGCGCACTGATGACGGATTATTCGAAGATCGTTGACGTGCGGTTTGTGACGGTCAAACTCATGGTTGATGTCGATACGAAGAATCTTCCTCCAGAGCTCACCCTGCGCTCGTCGGCAGGAATGCGCAACCTTGTCGGATACTGAAATTCATATGAAGAGTAGCGTACAGCGTATGAGAAACCTTAATGCCTCTTCACGCGGTATCACCACGCTCTTGGCAGTCGGATTCATCGGCGTACTCACGCTCGTGATGGGGACGATCGCAAGCTATGTGTTCCAGCAGTCGAAGTACGGCCGCGCACTCTTTGCGCGCGAGCAAGCTTTGAACATTGCGGAAGCGGGACTCGAGTATTACAAGTGGTTTCTCGCAAGGACGCCATTAGCGCTCCAAACCGGTGCAGGCCTCGTTAGTCCATACACATACACAGTCTCGGATCCCGAAGGCGGCACGCTGGGAAGCGCTCAAGTGACAGCGACCGCGGCACTCCAGTGCGGAAGAACGCAGTGGATTGATATTGTTTCGAAAGGAACGGCGAGCGCCGATGTGCGTTTTTCTCGTACGCTCGCCGCGCGCTACATGAAACCATCTGTTGCGGAATATTCGTACATTGTCGGCGAGAACGTCTGGGCGGGCGCGGACCGGAATATCAAAGGTCCCTACCACTCGAATGGCGGCATCATTATGGACGGCACGAACAATTCCGATGTCACGAGTTCGAAGTCGACATGGTGGTGCGATTCGTCATTCTCATCTTCGCGCTGCCCTACTGGTTCGTGGAAACCGGGCGTATGGGGGAATGGGAGCGGCTTTGCGCTGTGGCGATACCCCGTTTCCGACATCAATTTTGACGCGATTTCCGTCGATCTTGCGAATCTCAAAGGATATGTACAAAGCGGCGGGGGTTTGTACTTCGGACCTGCAAGCGGAAGCGTCAACAATCGCGGGTATCACCTCGTGTTCAATACAGACGGGACCGTAACGGTATCCCAAGTCACGTCAACGGTCAGCGTGTGGGGCTATTCTATGCAGAATGGGTGGCAGACTGAATATAACATCATGGGCAACGAAACACCCATCAATACGTATACGATACCTTCTGCGTGCAGCACTATCTTCGTCGAAGATCGCGTGTGGGTCGAGGGCACCGTTAAAGGAAAAGTCATGGTCGTCGCCGCGACGCCCTCCGATGGGGGAACGAGCCCCGATGCCCTCCTAAAGGATGACGTCTTCTATTTCTCGAACGACGGCTCGAACGGGCTCACTATCGTCGCCGAACGGAACATCCTCTTTCCATTAAACGCTCCCGAAAACATGGAGATACACGGCATCTTCATCGCGCAGAGCGGGCGCTACGGACACAACTACTACACAAGCTCGGGCTCCAAGGAGGTTCCACCACAGTACGATTCGTTTGTGCTCAAGGACCAGCTGACGACGATCGGGACAGTCGTCTCCCGACTGCGGACCGGAACGTCGTGGAGCTGTGGCGGTGTCTTCTGCGCCGGTTTCCAAACACGCAATGACTTCTACGATCGCGTCCTCGCCTTTTCTCCGCCGCCTTTTACCTCCTCGGCAGCTGCCGATTACGGCCTCCAGCTCTGGCGAGAGCAATAAAAAGAAATGGTACAATCGCGCCATGTCGAAGGTGATCGTCGTGGCGAACTGGAAAATGAACCCTCCTTCATTTAGGGAGGCGAAGAAACTTTTTGAGGCGGAGAAGAAAGCTGCGGAGAAAGCGCGCAGGGTAAGTACGGTTGTCGCGCCGCCAGCGATTTTTCTGCGCGAACTTGCGAGGCTATACCGCGGCTCGAAAGTCGTGTTTGCGATACAAAACGCTCATTTCGAGGCGGGCGGCGCGCACACTGGGGAGATTTCGCTCGCGCAGGCGAAAGACGCGCGCGCGAAATATGTCATCGTTGGCCACGCGGAGCGGCGCGCGGAGGGCGAGACGGACGATGACGTGCGGAAAAAAGTGGCATCTGTGCTTGCGCAGAAGCTCACCCCGATTCTTTGCGTTGGAGAGTCGAGCCGCACCCACGATGGAGAGCAGTTCGAGGTCATCCGCGAACAGCTGCTCTCCGGCCTCACCGACGTTCCCGCCTCCGCGCTCTCGCGCGTCCTCTTCGTGTACGAACCGCTCTGGACGATTGGGAAAGCAACCGCGATGAATCCGCGCGAGATGCACCAGATGGCGATTTTCATCCGAAAGTGCGTCGTGGAGTCGCATGGCGAGAGCGGCCGCTCACTCAAAATTCTCTACGGCGGTTCTGTCGACGAAAAGAACGTGGCCGCGATGCTCCGCGAAGGAGATGTACGCGGCTTCCTCGTCGGCCGCGCGAGCGTAAATGCGCTCGAATTTGCAAAATTGCTACAAACTATCGAACAGACATGAAATTGAAATGCATCGATGAACTGCCGGCCGGCGAGCTGAAAGGAAAACGTGTCTTCCTGCGCACGATTTTGAATCTCCCGACAGCGCCCGACGGCTCGGTAGCGGATGTGTTCCGTCTGCAGCAGGGGCTTCCCACGCTCGAGTATCTCGTCAAAAACGGCGCGAAGGTAATCATTGCCGGCTACTTCGGCCGCAAGGGTGAGTCGATGCGACCCGTCGCCGAAGCGCTCCAGAAACTCGCGCCCGACATCAAAATGTATTTTTTCGGCACGCCTTTTTCGGAAGCGCCGAAAGAAGTTGCGGAGCTTCGCGAAGGGGAGTCTCTCATTCTTGAGAACACGCGGCGCGACGCGGGAGAGGAGAGCAACGACCCCGCGTTCGTGCAGCTCCTCGCGAGCCTCGCGGATATTTTCGTCGGCGACTCGTTCCCCGACGCACATCGTACGTACGCCTCGAGCGTCGGTGTTGCAAAGCTGCTGCCCGCCTACGCCGGTTTTCTCATTCGCGACGAAGTCCAGCATATCGATGAAGCGCGCTCTCCGGTGCATCCATCGCTTGCAATCCTCGGCGGCGCGAAGTTTGAGACGAAGGCGCCGCTCATCAAGCTCCTTTTGGAAAAATATGACCATCTCTTCATCACCGGCGCGCTTTCAAACGACGTCTTCAAGGCACGCGGTCTTCCCGTCGGCCGTTCGCTCATATCAAAAGAACTTCCGGACGAGACGATTCTCTCGAACCCCCGCTTCCTCGCGCCGATCGACGTCACCGTGGAGGACCCAAGCGGCCACGCGAAGGTAAAAAAGCCGGAGGAGATTTCGGATGACGAGCGGATGGTCGACATCGGCCCCGACACGGTCGCGATGCTCGCACCGCACATTGCGAATGCGAAATTTATTCTCTGGAATGGTCCGACCGGCATTTACGAACAAGGATACATTCACTACACACAGCAGATAGGGGAGTTAATTGCGGGAAGCCGCGCGAAAATCGTGATAGGCGGGGGTGACACGATTGCGGCTATCGAAGCTTCCGGCGTACCGAAAGAGAAACTCGGCTTCCTCTCGACAGGCGGTGGCGCCATGTTGGAGTATTTGCTCAAGGGGACGCTCCCTGGTATAGAGGTTTTGAGGTAAGCTTCGGTCGTTACCGGCGTCACCACTAGCGAAATCTATGAATAAGACCCGAAAGGTCAGCGTTGCAACCCTTTT
>CAYVHJ010000025.1:6336-7156 GCA_964451235.1 uncultured Candidatus Saccharibacteria bacterium
ATGCCAGTATTGGAGGACTTTTTGTCGCTGTTTTCATGGTCGCAGGATCAACAACACCCGCTTCCGCGCTATCGATCGCCGATATCCAAGCTCAAATACAGTCTCTCCTCGGACAGATTGCGGCATTTCCCGCTCCCGCCTCTCAATACCAAGCCACAGTCACGGTGGCTTCTCGGCACCGCATCTGCCTCGCACTCTATCGGAATCTCTCACAAGGGGCTCGCGGCGAGGATGTCGTGAGCGTGCAGGAGTTTCTTCGCGCCGAAGGCTACCTCTCTGCGAATGCGACAGGGTACTTCGGTCCGATGACGCGCGACGCCGTCGCTCGCTGGCAAGCATCGCAAGGAGTCTCGGCGGTTGGCGCATTTGGTCCTGTATCACGCGAACGCATTCGCATCTGGTGCGGAGCCGGGGGGCCGAAGGCATGTACGAAAGAATACGTGCCGGTTTGCGGACTGAAACCGATTGTGTGCATCACGACTCCGTGCGATCCGATCCAGCAGACCTACGGCAACCGTTGCATGATGAATGCGGCCGGCGCCTTGTGCGTGACGCGCGAAGAATTGGAAGCGTTGGGCCGTTCGCGCGCGGGCGCGATTGTCACCAAATCCATGACGATCGAGCCGCGTCAGGGCAATCCGGAGCCGCGCTACCACGGCTTCCCCGGTGGATCGATCAATTCCATGGGGCTGCCGAATCTGGGGTATCGCGCCTATGCCGCGCTCATTCCCGGCTTGAAAAAATTCGGCAAGCCCGTCATCGCCAGCGTGGCAGGACTATGCGAGGCCGAATTCATCACGAATGCCCCGGCCATCAACGC
>CAYVHJ010000026.1:0-6993 GCA_964451235.1 uncultured Candidatus Saccharibacteria bacterium
CGGGAAGCGCGAGGGAGCGGGCCCGAGAACGCGAGAGGCGAGAGGCGATTGTTTTTGTCATGCGCATCGACGCTAATTTTTAATGGACGTTCATTGTACTCCCGTGCTTTGATAGATTGCTGAAGAGCGAGCTGTGGAAAACCCTGCCTGCCGGCAGGCAGGCAGGCAACACTTTGACACCTAGAGTCGAACAATGTCGCCGAGTCCCACGTCATGCCTTGCCGCGTACCCCGCAGGAAGCTCTACAACGTATCTCGCCTCACTTCTCGGAGTAAATGAAGCTGGGTACGTTTCCGGCCCGACGTTTTCTTCAATATGCACAATTGCACCATCGCGGGAAATCCACAATATGTCAATAGCAAACAGCATATCCTTCATCCAAAAGGCAGGGCGCCTGTCTTCTTCAAAAACAAATAGGAGTCCCTCATCTTCCGCAAGTCCTTCGCGCCCGCTCAATCCTCTCTCGCGCTCTTCTGGAGTATCCGCGATCTCGACTCTGATGATGCGGTCTTTGAGTTGAATCGTTGATGAAGCGGCGACAGTCGAATCACGCGGGACAGACATGTCTGTCGAAAGTGCGCCTGGAACGTCGACGTAGATAAGCGCAGCGATTAAAACAGCCCCTGCGACAACGAGGGCGTACTGTATCTGGCGAATCATGCCCCTAGAGTACCAAAATGATTGCCATTGCGATAAAGGATGCCAACCAGTAGAGCGCATTGATGAGGTAGAGCTTGAATGATTTTTGCTCCCAGAGAACTATTCCGAGCATCGTAGGTGCGACAAACCCGATCCAGCACCAGATGCCGAGCTCGATCGCGCCGATGTCATCGTAGCCTCCCCATGCGATGCCGAAGTAGTTCATCACGTATGCCGCAAGCATGCTCGCTACAAGGCCGAAGAATGCCATCAGTGGCATCCGCTTCTTTCCTTTCTCAACCGCCTCTGGCGAAAGGTTGGTAAGCCGTACCCACGCGGATCCAAACACTTTCGGGTGATACCAAATGAACCCGATGACGACAGAAATGACACCCGCAAAAAGTACAGGCAGGAACGAGACTTCGATCATGCATACATGGTAGCCGAGTCACTGCGAGTGTCCAGTCGGGTTGTGCACACGCGGGAGCAGACTCTGCTATACTTTTTCTATGACCGCGCCTCTTCGAAGACAGAATATTCCTGCTTCTCCCGAGCCGCACCTCAAAGCGGTGAACGACAAGAAGTTCGACCTCGACGCTGCCAACGATAACAAGAGTGACGAAAAGTTTGAACATGCATTCTTGCGCGACTTTCCGCATTTCACTGCAAATCGACGCGATGTCCGTGCGCTCGCAGCGATCCGGAGAAAATTCAAGCTCGGTAGATACGAAGATCTAAATGTATTCATACTCGCGTACGATCACGATATTTCGGCAGAGCGGGTCTTCGCGAGGGATGACGAGAATAACGTCGTCTTCTATAGCACGAGCAAGGCCGTGAAAAGGGCGCTCGAAGCGCGAGGCCACGCAGCAAAAAAGGCAGATCTTGAGAAGCATGCCGAAAGTGAACGCGCCGATATCTTCATCATGCTTGATCCGGAAATCTCGGTCACAAAGCGCCTCCGGCAGAACATTGCCCCGCGTGGGTTAGTTTTATGTCGCCTTAGCGCCGCGAACTCGCTGCGCTCCTACGGCTATTCGTTCAGAGCTATCGTTGAAATGAGTGGCGGCACTCCCTCGTTCAGCAGGCACGACCCTGCGTTCTGGAAGGGTGTCGAGGTCGATTCCGAGACCTCCTTCCGAGAAGCATCGAATGCGGACAATGAGGGTGTTGTAACCTACGAAAAAGCGAAGCAAAAAGTACAGGAAGCCAAACAGGTCGGAATTCCAGAAATGTCTGAAAATAATGTGTTCGAGAGTTATTCCAAGCTCGTCGCGATGGCAGAAAAGCACAACGTGGACGCTGTCGCGCGAGGAGAAACAATGCTTTCATGTACGATCAATGTCGGAGAAAAAGAAGTGACTATTTCTGACATCAACACCGTCCTTCCCGCAAAGAAGATGGAGTACGACGATGATATCGTCGTGATGAAAAAGGGCCTAATGTAATCTATTGCTTCCGCTTCACAAAGCAGCGCAGGCAGTGGGTCTGCTCAAGTCGAGTTTTGATGTATTTATTGCCGCATGTGCATACCAAAACTACCGGCTCGTTCGGGTTGTCGATCCATTTGCCGTCTTTGAGAAAGTTCTTGGCCATACGCAGGATGCTATTCAATGAACGTGAGGGCATAGCCCCGCTTTCCCGCTCGACCGGTGCGGCCTATGCGATGCACATAATCATCGTAGGTGGTCGGTACGTCATAGTTGATGACATGAGAGATGTCCGCGACATCGATGCCGCGAGCGGCGACGTCTGTCGCAACAAGCACTCGCACATGATTGCTCTTAAAGAGCGCAAGCGCTTTTTGCCTCTTATTCTGATTCTTGTTGCCGTGGATCGATTCGGCGGCTATGCCGCGCTCCCTCAAAACCTTAGAGAGTCTCTCCACGCCATGTTTGGTGCGGCCGAATACTAAAACCTTGCTGAATTCCGGTTGTGCAAGGAGCCCGTGGAGCGTATCAATCTTGGTGCCACTTCCCACGCGCACAATATCTTGATGCACGTTCCTCGCGGTATCGCCCATCTTCACAGACACACGTACGGGATTTACAAGAAAATCACCGATCAAGGCTTCAATCTCGCGTGAAAGCGTGGCGGAGAAAAAGAGCGTGTGCCGCTGTTGTGGCATGTGCGAAAGAATGAACTTCATGTCTTTGATGAAACCCATGTCGAGCATGCGATCAGCCTCGTCCAAAACGACCGTTTTAAACTTCGAAAGATCCAACGCGCGACGATCCATAAGATCCTTGAGGCGTCCGGGCGTGCCGATGACAAAATACGGATCTTCCCGCAAGCGCCTAAGCTGCGGGGAAATGGCGGCGCCGCCAACCGCGCATACAGAAGGAAAGCCAGAGCCATCAGAGAAATCTTTGAACTCTTCATCTATCTGCAGCGCCAACTCGCGCGTCGGAACGATGATGAGAACCCGCTCACTTCGATCCCTGACGACTTTTTCGAGAAGTGGGATCAGAAATGCGCCCGTTTTTCCCGTCCCCGTATTTGCGAGACCGACGATATCGCATCCCTTTAGAATATGTGGGATCGCTTGATCCTGGATGGGAGTCGGCATCGTATATCCTTTTTTCTCAACATTGTGTTTGATGCGCGGATCGATGGCGAAATCGGAAAAAGGGCGAGTGGGCGCGTACAGCGTTTGTTCTTCAACAGTCGGACTTTTATTGATGAATCGCGAGATGTCAACGTTGCAGGATCTTGGTGCAGCGCGACCGCGCTTCCGAGCCTGCCTAAAAGAGCGGTTCCCTGCGTAATACGAGTGACGCCCGTATCCACGGGATCGATGCTCGTTATGGCGAGACGGCCGGCCGCGATGCCGTGCACCAGATTTGAAGTGGGTAGTCATGTATAGCCCGATGTACGGGCTTTTCCGCCAGAGGCGGACTAAAATAATTTGTCGAACTATCTCGGGATAGGTTCACGCCCTTACCTACAGGCGGCCTTGGATCTCCCAAGACGAAAAACCAATGGAGAATGTTTGACGAAGGAAAGTATAGCAGAAAGAAAGTCGTTGTCAACAAAAAATTATTTTGCAAAATTATTTGCATGTTTGCGGAGGGTGAGAGATTCGAACTCTCGGTGCCTTGCGGCACACCGCTTCTCCAAAGCGGCGCACTAGACCACTATGCGAACCCTCCAATGTCCGCAGTATATCGAATTTCCTCCCCGCCTCAATACCACTCTCATGCTACTATAGCTATATATCGCACTAGGTATGACTCACGTATCGAAACGCAAAATTGAACCTGCAGTGGAAAGAAAAATCGTGAATGCATTCATGGGTTCATTATTCTCCACGAGTATCACTCGCGGAAAAGCGCGGGTGCACTCGATACTAACGCCGACCGAAAGAATTATGCTGGCTAAACGTCTCGCGATCATCACCATGCTCGATCGGAAGCACTCGTATTATCAGATCGGGCAGGTGCTGAACGTCAGTATCTCTACGATACGCCGACTTCACAAGAGACTGGAGTCCGGCGATTTCGATCCCCTATGCCGGGTGTTCAACAGAAATCTCTCATTTATTGACTATATTGAGATTTTTCTCTCAGCCGGTTTGCCGTCTATTTCAGGACCGCGGCACCAAAGACGTCTTGACGCATTACGCTCGGGAAGAAAACCAAATTGAAGAGGATCAGACGTCAGTGCGATATATCGCACTATTTATAACCTTCGAACTATTATCCTAAGAATAGATTCATCTGCGCAAATCAAACACGCATTCCTTGAAGTGCGGCAACGCGCTCTCTGACAGGCGGATGTGTTGAGAAGAGTTTCCCCACAAACTTACCCATATCATGCGCGCCAAAAGGGTTTGAGATGAAGAGGTGCGCTGTGGCGTGGCTCGCGCGGCGCATCGGTGCTTGATAGGAAGAGATTTTCTGAAGCGCTGATGCGAGTGCATCGGGATAACGCGTGAGGAGCGCGCCGGAAGCATCGGCGAGAAACTCGCGCTTGCGCGAGACGGCAAGTTGGATGAGCTGTGCCGCAAAGGGTGCAAGAATGATGGCAACAATCCCCGCGATTGCGAGAACCGGATTTCTGCCCTCGCGATTGTTGCCACCGAAGAAACTCATGCGCAGAAAGATATCCGATATGATCGCGATGAATCCCGCAAGCACGACCGCGACAGTCATCACGAGAATGTCGCGATTGCCGATGTGCGATAGCTCGTGTGCGAGCACACCTTCGAGCTCCGAGCGATCGAGCCGCTGAAGCAAGCCAGTCGTAACAGCAACGACCGCGTGCTTTTGGTTGCGGCCTGCGGCGAAGGCATTTGGTGCCGGATCGTCGATCACGTACACGCGCGGCTTGGGAAGCCCCGCGGTAATCGCGAGATTTTCAACGATGCGATGGAGTTCGCGAAACTCACGAGAATCGGCCTCCTTGGCGCCAGTTGCGCGAAGTGCAATCTTGTCGGAGAACCAGTACGCGGTGACGTTCATCAGGAGCGAGAATGCGATGGCGATGTAGAGGATCGACGGGTCGTTCAGATACCAGCCGATAAAATAGCCAATCGCGATTATCATGACGAGAAAAACCGTCATGAGTAGCCACGTGCGGCGGACGTTCTTGCCTTGCTGGGTGTACAAAGATGCCATATCAAAAGTCGCTCACACTATACCGCAAACGCCCGCTGAATGCGCTAAAAGCTGACGCGGACCGGTTCACGGGCAGCCTCTTCTCCTGCATCGAGTTGAAAGAATTCGCGTGTCTTGAAACCGAACATGCTGCCAATGAGATTCGTGGGAAATTGTTCGAGCGTGTTTTGGAGATCTATCACCACAGAGTTGTAGAAGCGCCGCGCCGCCTGAATCTTATTTTCCGTGTCGGAGAGCTCGCGCTGAAGCTCTACGAAGTTCTCATTCGCCTTCAGATTCGGATAATTTTCAGCAACCGCAAACAAGGTCTTCAGAGCGCCAGTGAGCATGTTCTCGGCAGCTGCATGCTCGCCGACACTCTGCGCTCCCATCGCTTTCGTTCGGGCGTCCGTTACTTTCTGGAGAGTTCCCGCCTCATGCGTCATGTAGCCTTTCAC
Organism: uncultured Candidatus Saccharibacteria bacterium; assembly: GCA_964451235.1. Taxonomy (GTDB): domain Bacteria; phylum Patescibacteriota; class Minisyncoccia; order Phycocordibacterales; family UBA2100; genus UBA10103. The sequence continues at coordinate 5,696 of CAYVHJ010000026.1, forward strand.
CGTCTCGACAAGATTGGGAATGAGATCATACCGACGCTTCAGCTGCACGTCGATGTCCGACCACGCTTCCTCTCCGCGATTCGTGAGTGCGACGAAGCGGTTGTAGGCCCAAATAGCCCAGAGCAGAGCAACCGCAGCAACACCAAAAAGAATATATCCTGTCGTCATATGCTCGTTTTCTTTTCAAGGCGGGTAATTCGCAAGTCGAAATCTTTTCTTTTCTTTGCATCTTCATCAACAATTCGCTTCACGGTTGCAAGTGTGTGCTCGACATTGTACAAACGCACGCCAATGCCGGTAACGTTTCCTTTTATCTCATAGACGTCGTTCCGCAGAGCCTCCATTTCATCGTACAGTTTGTCAAGCTGGCCTTTCAAGAAAACATCATTCTCAACCAGCGAGCCTATGTTCTGCTCGATGCGATCGAGTTGAGTCTTAGGTTTTTTCGCCATACGTGCAGTATATCACCGTATCATTATGCGCAAAGTTGCCTCTTTGTGACTTAGTGCTTAAGCGCGATTTCCAAAGGTTCCAACGGGTTACGCTTTTAATTCAGGTCACTGTTCGTCTGGCTTCTCTTTTTCTAGGGATTCACGCGCCAGACGCGAGAGCATGTGGATCAAAGATTGTATGCGCTCTTCCTTGATGAAATCACCCACTACTTTCCATCGCTGCTTGATCTCCTCGATTATCCATGCAGACATTAATTCTCCCTCATCCGCCAAGATGCGCAACCCGTCTACCGTCTCGGGCTCGTGCCTGATGCGCGCCATCACATATTCTTCCATCAACATCTTGACCACTGGGGCAAAATGCGCCTTGAAAACATCGCGCATGATCAGGGTGGAGTCGATGAGCAGCGAGCGCTCCTGCATGAACATTCGATATCCTTGCATGCGCGACTCTATGCTCGCCTCTTCAGCAGCAGTCGCCTCCAACGCTGGGTCAAGCGGGTGCCGCGCGGCGGAAGCTGCCTCCGGAAGCGCTGCCAAAAGCGCTCCAGCAGCCGCGCCGCGAAGTACCTCACGCCGACTTAGTTGTTTCTGCTTCTTCGAGCGTTCTGTTTCGAGCGCCATATTGAGCGTAAGCCGCCCCTACCATTATTGCGTTCCAATGGAGGAGGAAGGTACGCCGCGACCAAAATGCGGATAGAGCGCAAAGAAAGGGGCGAGAAAAACACCTGCATATATAACCATAATGTTCCATGAAGCGAAAAATATAAGTCCCTCATACGGTAGATGAAATATCGCGTCGATGCCTATAACGGTACCTACCCACACGAGGGCATACGGCACCAT
>CAYVHJ010000027.1:0-6956 GCA_964451235.1 uncultured Candidatus Saccharibacteria bacterium
GTGTCCGGTTGAAACGGCCGGCTGCTCGGGGCCGCTTGAGGCGCTCCTCAATCGCATCGAGGAGCGGAAGCTTTCGATCTCGCAGGTCTCGCTTGCGGAAGTGACGGACGCGTATCTTGCCTATGTCGAAAAATTGCCCTCACTGCCACTCGGAGAAACAGCGCAGTTCGTACTCGTCGCCTCGACACTGCTTCTCATCAAATCGCGTACGCTTCTTCCATCACTTTCACTCACCGAGGAAGAGCGTGAGAGTGTGCAGGAGCTAGAACGGCGACTCGCGCGCTACGCGCTTATCCGGAAGGCCGCGCGCGCACTTCGCAAAGAGTGGGGGAGGCAACCGCTCCTCCTCACAAAACGTGCTCCCGAAACGCCGGTAGTTTTTAGTCCCGCAGAAGCTTCGCTTAGTGCGCTCGCGAACGCTGCGCGGCGACTCGTAAGTATCCTGCCAAAACCCGAAGAGCTCGCAAAAGCGGCCGTTGCGCCCGTCTTGGCGCTTGAAGATGTGATCGTACAGCTCAAAAAACGTCTCTCCTCGGCGTTCAAAGCACGCTTCTCGGAGTTGACGCGTTCGCGCGACAAGCACGAAACGATCGTGTATTTTCTCGCGACGCTCGAGCTTGTCCGCTCCGGCTCAATTTCGGTGACGCAGGAGCGGCTCTTTGGAGACATGACGCTTGAGGCCGAAGGGACCAGCGTACCACGATATGGAAGCTAGACCTGACCTTATGGCGCGTGCGGAGGCCTTTCTCTTTGCCGAGGGAGGGGAGATCACGCGCAAGAAACTTGTCTCACTGCTCGACTGCAAAGAAGAGGAGCTGAAAGGCACGCTCCAAAGCCTCTCCGAGCGACTGAAGGGAAGCGGCATCGGACTGATAGAAACTGATACAGCGGTGAGTCTCGCGGTTTCCCCGGATGCGAGCGGAATTGTGCAAGAAGCCTTGAAGCGCGAGCTCGATCGCGACATCGGTGATGCAGGGCTCGAGGTCTTGGCAATCGTTCTCTATATGGGTCCTTCGACGCGCGCGCGGGTGGATTATATTCGCGGCGTGAATTCCTCCTCGACGCTGCGTAATCTCCTTGCACGCGGCCTCCTTGAGCGGGCGGGAAATCCGGAAGACGCACGCGAGTACCTCTACCGGCCCACGGTTGAGCTGCTCGCACATTTGGGAATCGCGAACGTGAATCAACTGCCCGATTATGCTACAATCCTCACCGAACTCGCGACGTTTGAGCAAAAAAGTCCGTTCGAACCACATAATGGGACCAACGCAACCGGAAACAACTGATACAATAGCACGGCAAAAATCTGCATCGGCTCCCCTCGGGAGAGCGATGCTCATCATTGTTGGAGCAATCGTAGTTATCGTCGCATTTGCCGCCATAAGTGCCGCCCCCGAAGGGAATGGTCGGAGTGCTGCCGCGGCGGGAGCCGTGGATGCATTCAAGAGAATTTCGCTCGAAGCAAAATCGGCGATTGTCGTTGATATGCAAAGTGGACAAACACTCTATGAAAAAAACGCCGAGGTACAGCTCCCGCTTGCCTCGCTCACCAAGGTTGCACTCGCACTTGTCGTCGCGGAGGCGCTGCCGCTTGATTCCATCATAACGATTCCGTATTACGCAAGCGGAGCGGGAAGCGGCGCGCACCTCTTGAAAGGCGAGCGCTGGCGCGTCGCGGACATCATTGATTTCACGCTCGTCGAATCCTCGAACAATGGTGCTCTCATCCTCGCTGATGTGGCAAACGAACGGATCCGCGAGCTGTATCCGGGTTCCGACGAAGCGCTCCCGCACGGAGCGACGCTCTCACGCATGAATGAGCTCGCGCGCAGCTTAGGCCTTTCGCAAACATACTTTCTGAACGTGAGCGGTCTTGACCTTTCCTCGACACAAGCGGGCGCATATGGCTCCGGACGCGACATGGCGAAGCTCTTTGCATACGCCGCTTCGGCACAATCAGCACTATTTGCCGGAACGGCACGAGACGGCGTCCTGCTCACGACTGCAAATGGCGATGGGGAAATGTCGGCATCGAATACCAACGAGGCGCAGGGCGCCATAGCCGGCCTCATCATGGGAAAAACCGGCCTCACCGACCTCGCGGGAGGCAATCTCGCCGTCGTCTTCGACGTCGGACTTTCCCATCCCGTCGTCGCAGTGCTACTCGGATCGTCGGAGAGCGGCCGATTTTCGGACATGCGAAAGCTCGTGGAGACAACACGTAAATCCTTGAGAGGGGGCGACTAGGCTCTAGAGGAATACGCAAACCCCTGCATACAGTACAATGCTCCTATGGCAACAGAGTTGTCCGATGTCGTCCGTGTACTCGTTCCTGCGTTCATGTCCTTTGTGGTTGGAATGGCCATCACACCTCTCGTAACGCACTACCTATACACCTATAAAGCGTGGAAAAAGAATGCTGGAAAGACCGGTCTCGACGGCTCTCCGGCGCATGAATTTAACAACCTCCACAGCGTGCATGAGGTGCGCGCGCCGCGCATGGGCGGCATCGTCGTGTGGGCGAGCGTTCTCATCACGATCGTCGGAATTGCCATTCTCGCGCGTTTCGTCCCTGACGCCGCTATTCTCAAATTCGACTTTTTGAGCCGCAACCAAACGTGGATTCCGCTCGCAACCCTGATCGTAGGCGCAGCAGTGGGCTTTCTCGACGATCTCTACATGATACGACCCGGAGGCAGGGGCCTCCCGCTTTCGTATCGGCTTATCATCGTGATCCTCCTCTCCACGTTCATCGGCACGTGGTTTTGGGCGAAGCTGGAGGTCACGGCAGTCGGGATTCCCTTCGGCGCACCGCTTGAGATCGGCTGGCTCGTTGTGCCGCTTTTCGTGCTCATTTCACTCGCGCTCTACGCCTCCGGCGTGATCGACGGTATCGATGGACTCTCGGGTGCTGTCTTCGGAAGCGTCTTCGCCTCATACGCAATCATTGCTTTTGCCCAAAATCAGATCGACCTCGCCGCGTTCTCGGCAGCGGTCGTGGGCGGGATTCTCGCGTTCCTCTGGTTTAACATTCCGCCGGCGCGTTTCTACATGAGCGATACGGGCACGATGGCGCTTACGCTCACTATTGCGACGATTGCCTTCATGACAGACGACCTTGGCGGGGGCGTTGGCATCGCCGCGCTTCCGATCATCGGAGCGCTTCTTGTCGCGACTGTCGCATCGAACATCGCGCAGGTCGTTTCCAAAAAATATTTCGGAAAAAAACTTCTTCGCATCGCGCCGCTGCATCACCACTTCGAGGCCCTCGGCTGGCCGGGATATAAGGTTGTGATGCGCTATTGGGTGCTCTCGGCCGTGTTTGCGTTCCTCGGCGTCATCATTGCGCTCGCTTCGACCTAAGACGACGTAGTCGCCGCCGCTCTGAGGTTAAACCTCGGGTACTCAGACACGAAGATTATTTGCCTGGTGATAAAGGCGAGCCACCGTACTCGTCGACTAACCTCTGCGGCTCTTGATCGTCGTACTCGTTCTCGGCGGCGGGCTGCTTTTCGCTTCGGCGGTCTTCGGGCTTCTCGCGCGCGGCGCTTCGCATATGTCTTCGGTCGTTTTCAGCCATACCGTCTTGGGAATCGGCGCGGGAGTCGTTGCACTCCTCGTCGCATCGCGTCTCAATTACAAGCTGTGGCGTCGCTTCGCCCTCTATATTTTTCTCTTTGCACTTCTCCTCACGGCGACGGTGTTTATCCCGCAACTCGGTATTGAGCACGGCGGCGGCCGCCGCTGGCTCTCGCTCTTCGGCTTTTCCGTACAGCCCGCGGAATTTTTAAAAACTGCCTCAATCATCATGGCTGCCGCCTACTTCGCGATGGTGCGCGCGCGCATCGAAGATCTGCGCTGGGGTTTGGGCGGTTTGTTCCTGATTCTCGCGGGCCCCGTTCTCATTCTCGTCGCGCAGCCCGATTTGGGAACACTTGGCGTTATTGTCGCCTCCATCCTTACGGTTTTTTTTGCCGCCGGAGCCAGATGGAGAGATCTTCTGATCGTCGTTCTCATCAGTATTGTTATGGCCGCAGCCCTGGCAAGCGTTCGTCCTTATGTGCGAGACCGCGTCGAGATTTTTTTCAATCCCTCGCAGGCGCCGCAGGCCGAAGGCTACCAGATACGGCAATCGCTGATCGCGATCGGCTCTGGCGGACTCATGGGCCGCGGCTTCGGGCAGAGCGTGCAAAAATTCACCTATCTGCCCGAGCCGATGGGGGACTCAATCTTTGCCGTTGCCGCAGAGGAGTTTGGCTTTATGGGAAGCGTCGCGCTCATCGGCGTCTTCCTCGCACTCGCTCTACGGGGATTTTCTGTCGCAACGCGTGCACCCGATGCATTCGGGGGATTACTCGCCGTCGGCATATCCACCTATCTTGTTGCCGAGGCCTTTATCAACATCGGCGCTATGCTCGGAGTGGCGCCGCTCACCGGCATCCCGCTCACCTTCATCAGTCAGGGCGGGAGCGCAATGCTCGCCTCGCTGGGAAGCGCGGGGATTCTCCTTTCAGTCTCGCGTTACGCAAAAAAGAGCTAAGAAACAGGTGATATTGCACCGTGATACAATAGTCGGAACATGAAAATCGTGCTTGCAGGTGGAGGAAGCGGCGGCCACTTTTATCCCTTGATTGCCGTCACGGAGGCGCTCGAGGATATCGCGCGCGAGAAAAAGCTCATCGAGCCTGATCTTTTTTACATCGGTCCGGAGCCGTTCGATCGAACGGCGCTTCTCGAGCATGAAATTTCTTACATCCCGAGTCCAGCGGGCAAGATCCGCCGCTACCCGAGCCTTCTGAATGTGTTCGACATTTTTAAGACAGCATGGGGCATCTTCAAATCCATCATGACGCTCTACCGCCTCTATCCGGACGTGGTCTTTTCGACAGGGGGCTTCGCCGCCTTTCCGACGCTTTGGGCGGCACGGCTCCTGCGGATTCCTATCGTGATATATGACGCGGACGCGAGGCCGGGGCGAGTCTCGCAGTGGTCCGCATCGTTTGCCCGCTGGATCGCGGTCGCGCATCCCGAAGCGGCCGAACAGTTCCCGAAGAAACAAATGGAGAAGATCGCCCGCACGGGGCATCCTATCCGTCGCGAGCTCGAAGCGCCAGCACGAGAGGGTGGCCATGAGTTTCTCAAGCTCGATCCGGCAGTGCCGACGATATTCGTGGTGGGGGGCTCTTCCGGCGCGCGCGCGATCAACGAAACGATACTCAATGCGCTCCCTACGCTTCTCGAGCGCTTCAATGTTGTGCATCAGACAGGTGTCGAAAACATCGACGAGGTAAATCAGGTCGCGGGGGTCATTCTCAAAGATTCCCGATACGCGAGCCGCTACCGCAGCTTCGGGCTCCTGAACGCGCTCGCGCTCCGTATGACGGCAGGCATCTCCTCGCTCATTATCTCTCGTGCGGGAAGCGGGACTATTTTCGAAATTGCCTCGTGGGGGATTCCCTCAATCCTGATTCCGATTCCGACGGAAATCTCGCACGATCAGACCGAAAACGCATTTTCATACGCACGCGCCGGTGCGGCGATCGTCCTCGAGCAGTATAATCTCACACCGCACCTCTTGGTCGCAGAAATCGAGCGCATCATGAATGACCGCAGCGCACACGCCGCGATGAGCGCGGCCGCCAAAAACTTTGCGCGGCCGGAGGCAGCACGCAAAATCGCCGCCATCATCATGGAGACGGCGCTGCCGCATGAACCCGTATGAGCAATGTGGTCACGCGCTTTCCTCCGTCACCGACCGGATACTTTCACATTGGAAGTGCCCGAACTGCGCTGTTTAATTACCTCTTCACCGCTCATCACGAGGGAGTGATGTATCTCCGGTTCGAAGATACAGATAAGGCGCGGAGCAGAAAAGAATACGAGGACGACATCATCGCAGGACTCGAATGGCTTGGCATTCCCTATACGCCTGCAGAGCCGCTACGCCAAACCGAACGACTCGATGCGTATCGCACATACCTTCACGCACTTATCGAGAAGGGAGCTGCCTACGAGGCGGAATATGCCGAGGGCGGGAAGGGAAGAATAGTGCGATTTAAAAATCCCAATACGCGCGTCGCTTTTTTTGATCTTATACGCGGCGACGTCGTCTTTGACACCACGGAGCTCAAGGATTTTATTATTGCACGCAATATTGACGACCCGCTCTACCATATGGCCGTCGTCGCTGATGATCACGACACAGGCGTGACGCATATAATCCGTGGAGAAGATCACATTTCAAACACGCAGCGGCAAATACTGGTTCTCGAGGCGCTCGGCTTCGAGCGTCCGATTTACGCCCACATCCCGCTCATTCTTGCGCCGGACAAGACAAAACTTTCGAAGCGGCATGGCGCCGCCTCGGTGAATGACTACCGACACCTTGGGTACGAACCCGCCGCGCTCGTAAACTATCTCGCACTTCTCGGTTGGACGCCGCCCTCCGGCAAAGAGAAACTTTCCCGCGAGGAATTGATTGCGGAATTTGACATCAAAAATGTACACAAAAGCGGCGCGGTCTTCGATGTTGAGAAGCTTAAATGGCTCAACCGGCAATACATACTCGAAACACCAGAGCAAAGAATCCGCGACGAAGCAGAAAACCGAATCGCGCAAAAAGATCGGAAGATTGTCGCGAAACTGATTCCCTTCATTCGCGAGCGCATTTCGGTATGGAGCGATATCGACGCAATGGCCGCTCATGGCGAGTTCGAATATTTCTTTCACGATCCCAAACTCGATCCTTTAAAAATCCCGGGGAAGGGAAACGACGGAAGCTCTGCCGGCAAACACTTGGCGGAGCTACGAAAGCTTATGGAGAGATTGTCGTCTTCGGGAGAAATAGATGCTATGGATGTAAAGGTAGTGATTTGGCCATACGGGGAGCAGGAGGGCCGCGGCGCGGTGCTGTGGCACCTTCGCTACGCGCTTAACGGCCGTGAGAAGAGACCCGA
>CAYVHJ010000028.1:0-6955 GCA_964451235.1 uncultured Candidatus Saccharibacteria bacterium
GCAGGCGGTGCCGGACAAAAATCTGCCGGTCAAGCTCCCCGAAGTGAAGGACTATCTGCCTGATGGCCGAAGCAAATCGCCGCTCGCGAAAGCTAGAAGATGGATTTCGGTGAAGTGTCCGAAATGCAAGGGAAAGGCAGAACGCGAGACAGACACCCTTGATACGTTTGTGGACTCATCCTGGTATTTTCTTCGATATGCCGATCCCAAGAACAAAAAGAAATTCGCCGACACGAAAAAAATGGCATGTTGGATGCCTGTCGACCTCTACTCCGGCGGAGCGGAACACACAACGATGCACGTCTTGTACAGCCGTTTTTGGCACAAGGCACTTTTCGACCTCGGACTTGTCGCTGATAAGGAACCCTATACGCGGCGTATGAATCGCTCCCTGATTCTCGGGCCGGATGGTCAAAAGATGAGCAAGTCGCGCGGCAACGTTATTGACCCGGATCAAGTCGTCGCACGCTTGGGCGCCGACACCGTGCGTATGTATCTCGCGTTTATCGGCCCCTATAATGAGGTTTCGAGTTATCCGTGGAATCCGGACGGTGTTGTCGGTATCCGCCGCTTTCTTGAGCGTGTGTGGAAAATAGGGCAGGGCACAGAGAACAGAGAACAGAGAACAGCAAATTCGGGTTTACGAAACCCGAATATCGAGGCGCTTTTGCACAAAACGATCAAGAAAGTCGGCGATGATATCGCGGCGCTGAAGTTCAATACTGCCATCAGCACACTCATGATTTTTCTCAATGCCGTTGAAAAACAGGGGAGAGTAGGGAAGAACCAGTGGAATATCTTCCTGCGGCTCCTTGCGCCGTTTGCTCCGCACATTGCAGAGGAGTTGTGGTCCTACTCCGCTAAAGCTCCGAAGGACAAGCATGCAACGCAAAAATCGATACATTTGCAGCCGTGGCCGGAATTTGATTCTTCGAAGCTGAAAGATGAGACCGTTACGATAGTGATTCAGATAAACGGAAAAACGCGCGGTGAGACGAAAATTCCTGCTGACGCGGACAAAGCGGCCATTGAAGGAGTCGCGCGTGAGGCTATTGCCTCGCGCCTGTTCGGGAAGCGAGTCACCCGCACGATCGTCGTGCCGAATCGCTTGGTGAACTTTGTCGTCGCAGAGTAATTATTCTTTTTTGAAAAGTCTAGGGCCCTCTGAAGTGTCTTCGATAGCATAGTTCATTTTTTGTAGATCCTTGCGCAGCGAATCGGCCTGCTCCCACTTTTTTTCCTTACGGGCGGCTTCGCGTGCCTCTACCATCGTACGCACGCGCTCGGGAAGATCGGCAAGCTCGACGGCGACGCCGAACATTTTTTGGCAGAGTGTAGTCGCGAGCTCGTCCGGTTTTGCAAGACCAAGACCAAAGACCTGATCGGCATTGAGTATGCCCGCACGAATGTCGGCGCCGGAGAGATTGCGATCTTTTATCATTTCCCAAAGTGTCCCGAGTGATCCCGGAGTATCAAGATCGTCGTTGAAGCGCTCATGCAGCTTCTTTTGCCATGATGTCGGTATCCTGCCGGTTTTTTCTTCCGCATCGACGAGCCGGCGCAATTTCAATAAAGAAGTTTGCGCAGCTTCAAGTGCCTCCCACGTGAAATTGGACGGCGTTCGATAGTGCGCGCCCAAAAAGAGGTAGCGCAGCGAAAGGGGATGAAAGCCGCGCGCGGCCAGGTCGGAGAGATACACCACGTTGCCCTCCGATTTTGCCATTTTTCCGCCCTCGAGCTGAACATGCGCGCGGTGCATCCAGAAACGTGAGAGAGGCTTTTTACCCGTAGCGGACTCCGACTGCGCGATTTCGTTGTTGTGGTGGATAGCGATATGCTCGACGCCGCCCGTGTGGATGTCTATCTGCTTGCCGAGGGTCGCGTTAATCATTGCCGAGCACTCGACATGCCAGCCGGGGAAGCCCTTACCCCATGGCGAATCCCATCCGAGAGTTTTATTGAATTTCCAGAGGGCAAAATCGGAGGGGTTCCGCTTTGTGGCTTTTGTTTCGATTCGTGCATGCTCCTCATCCCTCGGCACAATACCTCCCAAGGCGCCGTACGCGAGAAATCGAGAGGTGTCGAAGTAGATACCATCCTCTGCACGATATGTATAACTCTTTTCCTCGAGCGTCTGGATCATGGCGATATCCGCACGGATGTGGTCGCTCGCACGCGGAAAGGTGATATGCGCGGTGTCGATGTTGAGTTTTTGGAGATCTTCAAGAAAAATTTTGGTGTATCGTTCACCGAGTTCGCGCATGTTCTCGAGTGTGAAGTCGAGATCCTCACGCGCAAGAGCGCGACTCATTTTGTCCTCACCTTCATCTGAATCCGAGGTGAGGTGCCCGACGTCGGTAATGTTGATTATCTGCTTTACCGCAAAACCGTTGTACTCGAGCGTGCGTCGCAGGATATCAGCGAACACAAATGCTGATAGGTTGCCGATGTGCTGCACATCGTAGACGGTGGGCCCGCAGTTGTACATGCGCACCGCGCGCACGTATCGCGACAGCCCAAATTCTTCCTTAGATTTGGAGAGCGTGTTGTAGAAATAGAGCGGAGCATGCCTAGATCGCCCAAAGAGCCATTTGAGCCACATATCCGATTATTCTAACCTAAAGTGAGCGGGTGAGTGCTACAACCACTTGCGATGCTTGAAATACCACAGCATAAGGCTTCCCGCGAGGACCACGATACCGACAATTATCCAAAAGTCGTTCGGTCTGCCAATGATGGGATTAGAAACCGCGTTGATGTCGAAAATTGCGACGAAGAGCGAGAGGGGGAAAGTGAGAAGCGCCATGAGGGTAAGCGTCCGCATCGTTTCGTTTTCTTTAGTCGAGAGGAGAGAGTTGTTCGTCTCGCGTAGCTCATGCAGGAAGTCGGTGTTGCGCATGACGTGGTTGTGCACCCGGTAGTATTCGTTGGAAAGTGATCGCAAATACGGCGAAAACTTCTCTCCAAAAAAGCGAACGCCTTCAGTTTCGAGCGTCTTCAAGGCCTCTCGGTGCGGCTCGATCGTTTGCCGCATGTTTAGGAGGTCGCGCGCACAGCGCGACAGCGCCTTCACCATCTCCACCTCATGGCCGGCAAAGATATTCTCCTCGATGTGCAGAAGGTTGTGTCGCACATGGTCGATCTCATGCTCGATGCTGCGGTAGAGCTTGCGCAGCATATAAAAAAAGAGGAAACCAGCGTGTTCGCCGATATGCTCTTTCTCCAAAATGGAGTTGACCTCAAACACTTTCGAAAATTTGTGGAGCGGATCGATGATATCGTAGTGTGTCGTAATGATGAAATTGCGCCCGATGACAAAATCCACCTCCTGTTCGAATGACGTATGCGGGTGGCGTAACGCCGGAAAATGCAGGATGACGTAGACATACGCGTCGTAGAATTCCACGCGGGGCTTCGTGGATGGAAGGAGAAGCTCTTCCGCGACAAGCGGCGTAAGAGCGAACTCGTCGGCGATTTCGCGTACCTCTCTGTGTGTAGGTGTTTCAAGATCGATCCACGTGAGATTGCCGTACGTATGTCGCGAGACCATGGATAAAGTATAAATCAAAAAGAATGGGGCAAAAGGGAAGAAAAGGGATAATTCTGCTATAATCTCGCGATGTACGAAACTGAGACGCGCGAATTGCCGTTTGAGGACGGGCATCGCTCCACTCTTTCGATGCGCACGGCGATTGCGGCGGGCATCGTTATACTTGCGCTCGGTTTTGCTATCGGATTTTGGATCGCGGCGGGCGCAAACGAAAATGGCGGCGTATTCACGGCAACTCCGCCGGAAGGCGTCGATTTTTCTCCTGTATGGAAGTCATGGCGCGTGATTGACGAGAAATTTGTGCCCGCCGCCGTAGCGACTTCAACGCAAATCGCCACTTCGACCGAAACGGCGAATCAGGAGCGTGTGTGGGGAATGATTCAAGGTCTTGCGGAGTCGCTCGGCGATCCCTACACCTTCTTCCTCCCGCCCAAGGAAAACGAGATCTTTTCCGAAGATATCAGCGGCGAGTTCACGGGTGTGGGAATGGAAATTGCGGTGCGCGATCAGGTACTCACGGTGGTCTCGCCCTTGAAGGGCACCCCAGCGGAGCGCGCGGGTATCAAGAGCGGCGACCGCATTCTCAAGATCGACGGTGTCGATACGGAGGGCATGGATATCTCAAATGCAGTCTCGCGCATCCGCGGACCAAAAGGCACACAGGTGACGCTCCTCATCATGCGCGAGGGTTTCAGTGAGCCGCGTGAGTACAAGATAACGAGAGACGTCATCAATATTCCGACTGTAGTGACAGAGGTGCGCGACGATGTTTTTGTCATCGAGGTGCGCAGCTTCACCGCAAATTCGCCCGAGCTTTTCAGGCGCGCCTTGCGAGAGTTTGTCGAATCCGGCAGATCTCGTTTCATTTTGGATATGCGGGGAAACCCCGGCGGTTATCTTGATGCAGCTGTCGACATGGCGAGCTGGTTTTTGCCTTCGGGCAGGATTGTCGTGACGGAAGATTACGCGGGACATGCCGCAAACATCGTGCACCGCTCGCGCGGCTACGATGTTTTCAATGAAAATCTACGGATGGTAATTCTCGTCGATCGCGGCAGCGCGTCGGCTTCCGAAATTCTTGCCGGCGCACTTGCCCATTACGATATCGCGACGACAGTAGGGGAGAGGACATTCGGAAAAGGCTCGGTGCAGGAGCTTGTGGAGATAACTTCGAGGACCGCGCTCAAACTCACGGTCGCACGCTGGCTCGCACCCGACGGCGAGCAGATTCCGCTCGATGGATTGAAGCCGGATATTGAAGTGAAAATCACCGACGAAGAGCGGACAGCCGGCAAGGATCCGCAGCTCGATAAAGCGCTCGAAGTGGTGCGCGCCATGTGAGCATATGCAGATTATTTTGCTGCAGGATGTGGGTGGTGTGGGGAAGCGGCATGAAGTAAAGGACGTTGCCGACGGATACGCGCTCAATTTTTTGATTCCGCGCGGATTAGCGGAGCAGGCTACATCTGACCGGCTCGCTTCGCACGAAAAACGAATGGCAGAGAGCGCCGCGCTCAAAAGGGAAGAGGAAGACAAGCTCACAAAAGCGATCCAGTCGCTCGAGAATGCCACTATCACCTTAAAGCTGCGAGCGACAGAGAAAGGCGGGCTATTTAAGTCGGTCGGACCAAAGGAGATCGTGGCGGCAATTCAACGGGAGCGTGCGGTGGAAGTGCCTGAAGAGGCAATACGGATATCGCAGCCGATAAAGACGGTTGGCGAGCACCGTGTTCTTATCGAGGCGGAGGGAGGCAAGGCCTCGATCACCGTCGCGGTAGCGCCTTTCTAAACGACATCGACGATGGGGCGCCGCGAGGCGCGGCCGTCGTAATTTGTCTTTCGTTTCGAACGGAAACGAACTGTACCTGCGATGCGGGCAAAGAGAGTGTAGTCCGAGCCGACGCCGATCCCTTTGCCGGCGAGGACTTTTGTACCGCGCTGGCGCACGATGATTTGTCCGATATCGACTTTCTGGCCGTCGGCGCGCTTAATGCCGAGGTACTTCGGATTCGAATCGCGGAGATTTTTTGCTGTTCCGCCTGCTTTTGTTGTGGCCATGATGAATAGCTTTCAGCTGTCAGATTCCAGCTTTCAGGAGGAATGCTACAGTGAAAGTATGCATACTATACAGGAAGCTTGGCCGAGAATCAAGAATATCGCGGAAGATGTCGTAGCAGAGTGGGGGCTTATCGCGATCGTGCTTCTTCTTGGCCTTGCCTCCTTCGGGCTTGGCCGGCTTTCAGCCATCGAAGAGGCAAGACCGGCTGTGTCGGTCGGCGAAGCGTCGTATCTTTCCGAGCCGAGGGCCATGACGATCGGCGGCATGGTTGTCGCCTCGAGAAAGGGAAGTGCATACCATTTCCCATGGTGTCCGGGTGCTCAAACAATGGCAGTGCAGAACAGGATTTGGTTTTCGAGCGAGAAAGACGCACGCGCGGCAGGATATTCGCCGGCGAAGAATTGCAAAGGACTCCGATGAGTTATAGTTGTTGTAATTGTTGTAGATGTTGTAGAGTGAAGGCTCTTGCGAGGCGTACAGTAATCACTTAGAACAATTACAACATTTAGAACACCTACTGCATGTTAGTTGTTGATGTCGAAGCGTCGGGGACAGAGCCGCAGAAGCACTCAATCGTGAGTGTCGGCGCGCTCGACCTCGCAAATCCGCAGAATCGGTTCTACGAGGAATGTCGAATCTGGGACGGAGCGCACATCATGGACGAAGCGCTCGCTGTCTGCGGATTTACGCGCGAGCAAATTACCGATCCCAAAAAGCAAAGTGAAGCTGATCTCATTCATGCGTTTCTTCAGTGGGCGGAAGGGGTTGAAGAGCGCACGCTTGCCGCGCAGAACGTCTCGTTCGACCGCGATTTTCTCCGAGCGGCTGCGGAGAGGGCAGGGCATACCGGTTGGCCTTTCTCGTACCGCACGATAGACATTCACAGTCTTGCGTACATGCATATGATCACGCACGGTCTGCAGCCCCCGATTGATCCACTCAAGCGTCATTCTGCACTCGATCTCGATCAGGTGCTCCTCTATTGCGGCATCCCGACCGAGCCGATACCGCACAACGCCCTTACCGGCGCGCTTTCTCATGCCGAAGTGATCTCACGTCTTCTCTATGGCCGCAAACTTCTTCCGGAATTTACGCAGTTTCCGATACCGTGGAACTAACGTGGAGGCCTATGGAGCGGGCGTTCGAGGGGAGACTGGACATTGGTAAGTCGGAATGTTGTCCAGATGACTCTCACTCGGGTGACTTCCTTCTCGCAACAATTCTTTTTACGTCGTCTCTTCGCTGCTCCTCAAGGAAGCCCAGAAACTCGTGCAGATTTTCGCCCGGAACGAAACTGTAACCAGCGATCGTATTATCATTCAAATCCGGATATGGAATCTGTATAC
>CAYVHJ010000029.1:0-6933 GCA_964451235.1 uncultured Candidatus Saccharibacteria bacterium
ACCGCGCGGCCGCGGGGCGTGCGCTCGAGGAATCCAAGTTGCATCAGATACGGCTCGTGGACTTCTTCAATCGTCTCCTCTTCTTCCGAAAGCGATGCCGCGACAGTCTTTAACCCGACAGGGCCGCCCTTGAACTTCTCGACGATAACGGCGAGGATGTCGCGGTCGGTTTGATTGAGGCCGCCCTCGTCTATTTCGAGGAGCGCGAGCGCTTTCTTTACTGTCTTCAGATCGAGCTTCGCCTCGTTCACTGCGGCAAAATCACGCGAACGTTTCAAAAGGTAGTTGGCGGTGCGTGGCGTCGCGCGTGAGCGGCGGGCAATTTCGCGAACCGATTCACTGTCGATTGAAATGCCGAGTATTTTGGCGGAGCGCGTGAGGATTTCCGCGATCTCGTTCTCATCGTAGTAATTGAGACGGAAGGTTCCGCCCGAAAAGCGGGAGCGCAAAGGCGCGGAGAGCATCGAGATGCGCGTTGTTGCGGCGATGAGCGTGAAAGTGGGAAGCTCCAGCTGCACGGTGCGTGCGGAAGGGCCCTTTCCGATAATGATATCGAGGACGCCGCTTTCCATCGCGGGATAGAGCACCTCCTCGATCGTGCGGTTGAGGCGGTGGATCTCGTCGATGAATAAGACGTCGCCCGGCGAGAGATTGGTGAGGATGCTCGCGAGATCGCCTATGCGCTCGATCGCGGGGCCGGAGGTGGGCCGAAGCGAGGCGCCGATCTCGCGCGCCATCAAATGCGCCAGCGTCGTCTTGCCAAGACCCGGAGGCCCATAGAGAAGCACGTGCTCGGGCTGATGATTTCTGCCCTTCGCGGCCGTAAGGAGGATGCGGAGGTTTTCTTTGATGCCCGATTGGCCGACGTAGTCTTTCCAGTCTACGGGACGAAGCGCGGTGTCGAGCGAACGCGGACTTTTTTCTATTTCTTTTTTCATACGTGAGGCTCATTTGGGTCCCGTGAGGAGCGAAACGAGGCTCTTGACTTTTACACTTTACGTGATATGCTCTTGCCCAGCTTTTAGTGTATCTCAATCGTACTAATTCGCAGTGTGCCGAGGCACGCAGCTTCGGGCGATGAGTGGCTTTTTTCGAGGACGGCGGCGGTAGGCCGCTCTTCAGCGGCCTTTACGGCCCCTATCCTTAGAACTTCGCTGCACTTTCGTCAGAAAGCATCGCCCGAAATTGCGCGCCTCGCGATCGTAATGACTCAACAAACTCTTTTTAAAGCCTAGCACCCGATTGCGTGTATGCA
This sequence comes from uncultured Candidatus Saccharibacteria bacterium, assembly GCA_964451235.1. Taxonomy (GTDB): domain Bacteria; phylum Patescibacteriota; class Minisyncoccia; order Phycocordibacterales; family UBA2100; genus UBA10103. Next base: position 1,256 of record CAYVHJ010000029.1, read on the forward strand.
ATCGGGTTTTGTGTTCAAATCAAGAAATAGTTTCCAACATGACCTCGTCATGTAAGTCAACGACGCGGCCGAGCTCTTCGAGCGAGGTAACGCCCTGCAAAACCTTCACCGCGCCGTCCTGTGCCATGCGACGGATCTGCTGATGAGCTGCCGCGTGCCAAAGATCGCGCTCGCTCGAGCTCTTGCGCACGGTTTCCTCGATCTCCTTGTCCATGAGAATGACCTCCACGACCGCGATGCGGCCCTTGTAGCCGATGCTGCCGCATTTTTCGCAGCCTTTCGCGACCCACATCGCATCGCGGTTTTTCGGAAGATCTTCGGGGTGCGGGATGTTTTTGAGAAGCGGCGCAACCGTTTTTTTCTCTTCCGGTGTCATCAGCTTTGATTCACGGCAGTTTTGACAGAGCCGCCGCACAAGGCGCTGTGCCATGGCGGTCGTGACGGCCGCTCCCAAGATGTCGGCGTTCACGCCCATATCGATCAAGCGCGGGAAGGTGCCGGCAGCGTCGTTGGTGTGGAGCGTGGAGAAGACGAGATGGCCGGTGAGCGAGGCATGTACCGCGGTTGCGGCCACCTCGGCGTCGCGGATCTCGCCCACCATGATGACATCGGGATCCTGCCGCAGGGTAGAGCGGAGGCCCTCGGCGAAGGTGTAGTCTTTCGAGACCTGCGTTTGCACGATCCCCGGCAGGTGATACTCGATAGGATCTTCGATCGTGACAATTTTAATGCCGGGATTGTGCACCTGCCGCAAGAACGCATACGAGGTCGTCGTCTTGCCGCTTCCGGTCGGGCCTGTGTTCAGGATCATGCCGTTTGGTTTTGCGATCTCCATCCTGAAAATTTCCATGAGGTACTTGTCGAAACCGAGTTTTTCCATCGGGAGCGCGATTGTCGTTGGATCAAGAACGCGCATGACGATTGTTTCCGCGTATGCGCCGGGGAGTACGCTTGTGCGGATCTCGATCTCTTTTTCATTCACCACAATGGAGAAGCGTCCGTCCTGCGCGGCATTTTTGATGTTGAGCTTGAGGCCCGAGAGGAGCTTGATGCGGGAGGAAATCAGTGCGTAGGTTGGCGCGTCGAACATGAGTACTTCGGTCAGGACGCCGTCGAGGCGGTAGCGCATGCGCACTGCCCCTTCTTCGGGTTCGAGGTGCACATCGGAAGCGCCAAGGGAGAGCGCACCGCCCATGATGATCTCCAAGACGCGCGAGATGCGATGTGTGTCCTTGCTTCCAGCATGGCTCGTAATCTCGACGCGGACATCTTCCAGCGTTTTCAGTTTCTCGAGCATCTGCTGGATCGTTTCGTTCGAGAGCGTGAGAACGCCCGCTTCTGTTTCTGTCGCATAGGAAATGTCGTGGTAACGGTCCCACGCATGCTCGAGCGATGCGCGCGAGACGATAAAGCGCTGGACCTCGTAGCCGAGGCGCTTCACCTTTTCGAGCGCCTGCAGGGTGTCGGGGCGCTCCGGCGCGCGCATCGCGACGAAGAGTTTTTTGGCGATTTTTCTGAAGGCGGCCAGCTCCGCAGTACGCGCATCCGTTTCCGGCAAAAGGCGAAGCGCATCGCTATCAATCGATTTTTTCGTGAGGTCGATGTAGTCGACGCCGTACTTGTGCGAGAGCATCTCTGCAAGCTGCTCCTCCTCCTTTTTGTGCAGCTCCTCCAAACGCTCGTCCTGCTTCTTCTCATTGAACCTCGTCGCCATCCGTGCATTCTACCGCACACTAGGAAGGGAAAGACCCGCTGCTCTCATGGTCGACTTCGTTCGAGAGTGGCGTATCATCATCGTTCATGGGGAAGAAGAGTGAACGGAAAGGCGCGCGGCTCGTGATACTAGACACGCATGCGATCCTGCACCGCGCGTATCACGCAATACCGGATTTTTCTACGTCCAAGGGCGAGCCCACCGGCGCTCTCTACGGTCTCGTTTCGATGCTTCTCAAGCTCATCGACGATCTGAAGCCCGACTACATCGTTGCAGCCCGCGATCTGCCGGGAAAAACCCAGCGGCACGAGCTGTTTGAAGCCTACAAAGCGACGCGCATGAAAGCGGAACCGGAACTTGTGGTACAGCTCGAGAAGTCACCAAAAGTATTCGCGGCATTCGGGATCCCATTGTATGAGGCGACCGGCTACGAGGCGGACGACGTGGTGGGAACCATGGTGCAGCAAATGCGCGGACGCAGCGACGTGGATGTCGTCATCGCTTCCGGTGATCTCGACACCCTGCAGCTCGTCGATGATAAGCGCGTTCAGGTGTACACGCTGCGCAAAGGCCTGTCCGATACTATTTTGTATAACGAAGAAACGGTGCTCGCGCGCTACGGTTTCGATCCGAAGCACATCGTCGACTACAAAGCACTGCGCGGCGACCCTTCCGACAACATCCCGGGGATCAAAGGTATCGGTGAAAAGACCGCGACCGAACTGATCCAGCAGTTCGGCTCGATCGAAGAGCTATACCGCGCCATTGAGCAGGATCCTGAAGTTCTCGCGAAGAAAGGTTTCAAGCCGCGGGTGATACAGCTCGTCAAAGGGGGAAAAGCCGCCGCAATGTTCTCGAGAACGCTTGCGATGATGCATACCGATGTGCCGTTCCAATTCGAGCTGCCCAAGCGCAGGTGGCATCTTGAGGACAACGCGGGCTCCATCGAGGCTTTGTGCGACGAACTCGAGTTCCGTTCTCTCAAGGAGCGCGTTCGCTCGGCATCACGCGGCGGGGAGAAAACTGCTTTGCCGGCGGTTCGGGAGGAGGTCGATCCCCGCGCACTTGCAGAAACATCGATAGCGCTCTGGCTTTTGCATTCTGATACGACGAATCCGTCGCTCGAAGACATGGTGCGCTATGCGGGGACGGAAGATTTTGAGCGGGCGCGGGAGGTGATCTTTGATGAGCTGCGGAAAACGGGCAGGCTCAACGACGTTTTTGAGAAAATCGAGCGGCCGCTGATTCCTGTCGTCGAGCGGATGAACGGAACAGGGATTATCGTTGATACCGCATATTTGAAGGAGCTTTCGCGCGAGTACGGGCGCGGCTTGGGAGAGATCGCAGGCCGTATCTACAAGCATGCGGGGCGCGAGTTCAACGTGAATTCTCCAAAACAGCTCGCGACCGTGCTCTTCGATGAGCTCAAGATCGTTCCCGCGCGTCACAAGAAAACAGCAGGAGGTGCACGTACGACGCGCGAGTCGGAACTTGCCGGTCTCGCGTCTCTGCATCCTATCATCGGTGACATACTCGCGTACCGCGAGCTGCAGAAACTCCTCTCGACCTACATTGAGAAACTGCCTGCGCTGGTGGGGACCGACGGAAGGCTGCACGCGGAGTTTCTGCAGGCAGGGACGACGACGGGGCGGATGTCGAGTCAGAATCCGAATCTGCAGAATATTCCCATCAAGAGCGAATACGGCCGGCGCATTCGCTCGGCGTTTGTCGCCGATACGGGTTTTGTTTTGGCAGCCATCGATTATTCGCAAATAGAGCTTCGGGTTGCAGCGGGGCTTGCAGGAGATCGCAAGCTCATCGATGTCTTTAAGAGCGGCGGCGACGTGCACGCAGCTGTTGCCGCGGAAGTCTTCGATGTACCGCCCGAGCACATCGACTACGAGATGCGCCGCAGGGCAAAGGTCATCAACTTCGGCATTCTCTATGGCATGGGTGTAAACGCACTTCGGCAAGCACTTGGCGAACAAGTGTCGCGCGAGGAAGCGGCGGAGTTTCTCGCGGAGTACTTCAAAAATTATTCGGGCCTCGCGCGCTTTATCGAGCAGACGAAGCATGATGCCACACGGCTTGGGTACACGGAGACGCTCTTCGGCCGGCGCAGATATTTTCCCGCGCTCAAATCAGCGCTGCCGAATCTCAAAGCGCAGGCAGAGCGCATGGCGATCAACGCTCCCATCCAGGGCACGCAATCCGACATCATCAAGCTCGCGATGGTGGAGGCCGACGCGCTCATCGAAAAGAGAGGATGGCGGGAGAAGGTGCGCCTCCTATTGCAGGTGCACGATGAACTAGTCTACGAACTGGAAAAGAGCGACGCGGAGGTGATGACGCGCGCGCTGCGCGGCGTGATGGAATCCGTCGTGCCTTCGGAGAAACTCAACGGCGTTCCAATCGTCGCAGAGATCTCGATCGGAAAGAACTGGGGCGATGTCAAAAAAGTAACGTAGCTCCATAGATCCGCTCCAAGTGGTGCAGCAAATTTCCTGCACATCCCACACACGATAACACCTCACGACCGTGTATACTTATCGTATGGGGCAGATGGAGGAAAGAAGCAAGAAACGATCGCGCAACTACCGCTTGCAGACACTCGTTCTTGCGAGTGTTGCAGTTGCGGGAGGACTCGCGGTTGCGCTTATTGCGCCAAATGTTCTTGGTGCCATGGGAAAACTCGGTCTCGTACCGAAAGGCCGCCAAGGCGAATATATTCATGCCGCCCGCAGGCGTCTGAAGAAAGAGGGATTGCTCACCGAACAGAATGGATTTCTACGGATTACAACCAAGGGAGAGAAGCAACTCCGAACGCTTTCCCTCTCACTCGCAAAACCAAAACGATTGAAGAAATGGGACGAGAAGTGGCGCGTACTTATCTTCGACATTCCCGAGCGGCGCCGGCATGTCCGCGACAAGGTGAGGGGACTCCTGCGCACTTCCAGTTTCGTCCGTGTGCAAGACAGCGTGTGGGTCTATCCATACCCCTGCGAGGAGTTCGTGGCCCTCCTTAAAGCGGAAGTAAAAATCGGGAAGGGCATGCTATACCTGGTTGTGGATTCTCTCGAAGGAGACAAGAAATTCCGCGAGCTCTTCAAGCTTCCACCACCTCCCTATCTCCCATCTCCGCCTCTCGAACTTCCGGGAATCGCGGGCGCAGTACTGGACACCATTCTACCCCGCCCCGATAAGACCTCACGGTCGTGAGGAGTTATCGTAGGTGGTGTTTGGGACTAATTATTCACGAGTGTTCCACGGGTGGTACAGTACATGCATGCTGTATTTCTATTACGGTACTGACAGGGGAAAAGCGCGCGCAGAGATGAATAAGACTCTCGCGGTTGCCAAGAAAAAGCATGTCATTCGAGTTACCGACGCGAATTCTGTTGCCGATCTCGAGGAAGCCTTGCGTGGTGCCGGGATGTTTGGGGAAAAGCGTGTTGTCGTGTTTGACGGCGTGTGTGCGAATGAGGGGATGAAAGACGCGCTCGTGCGTGCGCTTCCCCAGATTGGGAAATCAGAGGAGGTATTCTTTGTGCTTGAGGAGAAGCCAGACGCCGAAATGCGGCGCGCACTTGAGAGGTATGCCAAGACTGTCGAAAGGTTCGAGATAAAAAAAGAAAAAAGGGGAAGCGAAATATTCGCGCTTGCCTATGCATTGAAAGTCGGCGACAGGAAGCGGTTGTGGGTCGAATATCAGCGTGCACTTCTGCGTGACGATGCTCCGGAAGCGATTCACGGCGTGCTCTTTTGGGGCGCGAAGGACATGCTGCTCCGAGCGAAAGCGAGGAGTTCCGAGCAGCGTCGGGGGGAGAAGCTCGTTGCGGAACTTGCGGAACTTCCCCACGAGGCGCGCCGTCGCGGTTTTGAGCTCGAATACGCCCTTGAACACTATATTTTAGGCTTCTCGCGCCGTGCCCGATAGCTATCGATGTAAAGGCGTCGCCTTGAC
>CAYVHJ010000030.1:0-6643 GCA_964451235.1 uncultured Candidatus Saccharibacteria bacterium
CAACAAGTCAAAACTAGGGCTGGGGCGTGTCCGGACTTTCCTCCCCTCGATTACTCTCGGGGCGACTGTCTGGCGCGGCGGGCATTATCTCATAAAGTGTTGAAAAATCAAACTTTCCACAAGACACTCCATGCTATACTTTGCCCGATGCAGTATTTTTCGCTCGCGGAATCAGTGGCTCGGTGGTCAGTATTTCTTCTCTTCTTGCTCGCTCCATTTTTCTTCATCCCCGTCCCGTGGGTGAGCGTCGTGCAGGCGAAGATGCTTTTGTCGGTGATCGTTGTCACCGTTGGTTTTCTCGCATGGATCGCGATGTCTCTAAGAGATTCGGAAGTCAGAATCCCACGAAGTTCGCTTCTTATCGCGGCGCTCGCCATTCCACTTGCATACCTCATCTCCGCGTTGGTATCGGGACCGTCGTGGAGCGCACTTATCGGTGAGGGTGGAGGGCAGGACACGGTCGTTGGGTTTGCTATCTGGTACGTGGCGCTTTTTCTTTCGGCAGTCATGCTTGGAGCGCAATCAAATCGTCCAGCTCTCGCTGTGCGGCTCCTCATGTTGAGCACTCTCGTCATACTTGCGATTCAAGCGGCGCGCCTTTTCCTTCCTGCGTTCACGTTTGGCGGTGCGCTCTCGGTTGCGGCCACTTCTGTTGTTGGGAGCTGGCACGACCTCGGGATTTATCTTTCTCTCGCGTTCTTCCTTTCTCTCGCGCTTCTTGGAGCATCGGCCTTCGAGGGTGCATGGCGCTATATCGCGCTGCTCGTCGGCGTGGGTTCCGCAGCTCTCCTTGTTGTCATCAACTATTCGGATACATGGCTCGCGCTTGCAGGGGTGAGCCTCTTGTACGCACTCTTTCGCTTTCGCATGCCGCCAACGGGTGCGCGTTTCGGAGGATACAAACATTCGCTGCTGTGGCTTCTCGTTGCGCTTCTTGCCGGCGCGATGTACTTCGCAGGGCCTGCGATCCAGCGCACACTTCCGGCATCTCTCCAGATCACGCAAGTAGAGGTGCGGCCGTCTTGGAAAGGGACATTTGCCATCGGTCGGGGGGTATTTGCGGAACCCACGCAGATTTTCTTTGGTTCCGGTCCGAATACATTTCTGCGGGAGTGGGGCCGCTATAAACCCCTCTCGGTCAATACGACGCAATTCTGGAATACTGATTTTTACTATGGAGTCGGATTTATCCCGACCTCGTTCGTCACGACGGGTATCTTGGGGCTCATCGCGTGGGTCGCTGTGTGCGGGGCGCTTCTCTCGCGTCTCTTCCGGCTATTTCGTGAAGCATCAAGCGCATCGCTCACGCGCGCTGCTCTTGTCTTCTCAGCCGTATTTCTAACCGCCTATCACATTCTCTATGTTCCCGGTCCCGCACTTTCTCTTCTCACGTTCCTCCTCTTTGGCGCAATGATTGCCGAAGAAGTCTTGACCGGCTCTATTTCGCGCTCTGTCTTCTCATTCTCGTGGGATCTCTGGAAGGGGAGAGTTGCCGCACTCGTGCTTTCTCTTGTCGGAATTGTCATATTTTTTGGCGGTGTGCAGTCGGCGCGCGCACTCATATCGGATGTGCTCGTGAATCGCGCGGTTGTACAGTACCAGTCTTCGGCGGATATCGGCAAAGCGTCTCGATCGATTGCGCTTTCGCTTATCGTATTGCCCGGGAGTGATAGGGCGCATCGCGCAGGCGTTGAGCTCGGGCTCTTGCAGCTCGCGGCTCTTGCAGCAAGTTCGGATGGCAGCTCCGGTGCACAGGCAACACTGCAAGGCACGTTAAACGCGACTATCCAACATGGTCTTGCTGCTGTCCAAATTGAAAGCCGCGATTACCAGAACTGGCTGACACTCGCGCGTCTCTACGGAGAGCTTGCGGGCGCGGGCGTTACAGGGGCAGAAGAAGCGGCGCGGAATGCGTATCGGGAGGCAGTGTCGACGAATCCCACGAATCCTCTTCCATATCTCGGTCTTGCGCAGCTCGATCTCCTGAAAGGCGATGACGCCGCCGCACGGAAAAATCTTGAAACTGCAATCGGGATCAAGCCCGATCTCGCGGCGACGCACTTTTTACTCTCGCAGATCCTTGCGCGCGCAAACGCGCTCGAGGATGCAAAGCGGCACGCTGGAGTGGTCGTGCAGGTTGCGCCACAGGATCCGCTCGGCTGGTACAACCACGGCACGATAGTCTACGCGATGGGAGACTACGGGAACGCTGCGCTCTCTTTTGAGCGCGCAGTCAGTATTGAGAACAACTACGCAAACGCACTCTTCCTTTTGGGGCTTTCGTATTATCGGCTTGATCGGAAGGATGATGCGTTAAGAGCCTTGAGAGTCGTCGCGGTCACGAATCCTGACGATGTTGCGCTCCAGAGTACAATAGAAAAAATCGAGACAGGTCAAGATCCCTTCGCCCCTCCGGGCAGGTAGCTCATGATGCGGGAGACCTTGAGATTTCTCGCATCACCGGTGCGGGGTCTGCAGGCGGCGGTGTACGTATTGGCTGCCTCCGCGCTCCTCTCCTCCCTTCTTGCACTTGTTCGCGATCGCTTGTTTGCGCATACCTTTGGCGCCGGCACCGAGCTCGATCTCTACTACGCCGCGTTTCGCATACCCGATTTTCTCTTTGTCATGACCGGCTCACTTGTCTCCGTGTACATTCTCATTCCCGAACTTTTGCGGCGTTCGGCAGATAAGCAAAAAGACTACATTGATACGGTTGTCCTCGGATTCAGCGCTCTTGCGGTCGTTCTCTCCTCAATCGTCGCATTTCTTGCACCATCGCTCCTAGAGATGCTCTTTCCGCAGTTTGTCGCTCTCGGCCATCTCCCGACGCTTACGACGCTCACACGCATCATGCTTTTGCAGCCGGTCTTTTTGGGACTCTCCAATATTCTCGCGAGTATCACCCAGACACGCGGACGTTATATCTTGTACGCGGCATCGCCGCTCCTCTACAACCTCGGCATCATCTTCGGACTTCTCGCGCTCTATCCTTTCTTCGGACTCGCGGGTCTTGCATGGGGGGTCGTGCTTGGCGCCTCACTCCACCTCGGGATCCAGTTTCCCTCGATCGTGGGGGAAGGGTTTTTCCGCTCGATCCCTCGCTTTGGGGAGCGCTTTGCGCTGCTGCAGACGGCGATGATATCAATTCCGCGTGCGCTCACGCTCTCGATGAACCAAGTCACGTTTACCGGATTGACAGCGCTGGCATCCGGACTTTCCGCCGGATCGATCGCGGTATACATCTTCGGATTCAATCTCGTGAGTGTTCCACTCTCGGTGATCGGCGCCTCGTATTCTGTTGCTGCCTTTCCGACGCTCGCCTCCGCACTCGCGGAAGGCCGAACGCGGGAATTTATCGAGTATGTCTCGACCGCAGCCCGCTATATACTCTTCTGGTCACTCCCTGCGATCGGCCTCATCATCGTGCTTCGCGCGCACATCGTGCGCGTGATCCTCGGAAGCGGTTCTTTTGATTGGACCGATACGCGTCTCACCGCCGCCGTCTTCGCGCTTCTCTCCATATCACTCGCGGCGCAAGCGCTTATGCTCCTTCTTGCGCGGGCGTATTACGCCGCGGGGCGAACGTTCGTTCCTTTTTTTATCGCGGTTGCATCGACTGCCCTCACGATGTATCTCGCGCTCTTACTCACCGGACAATTTGCCGATGCAGATATGCTTCGCTTTGTTGAGCGCGTGATGCGTCTCGAAGATGTCCCGGGGAGCACAATTGTGGCACTACCGATCGCGTTTTCGCTTGTCTCTATAGGGGCGGTCATTGCACTCATGATTCATTTCGAGCGGCGCTTCGGCGGATTTTTCTCGCTGATAAAAGTTTCTCTCATGCAGACCGTGCTCGCCGGTACTGGCGCAGCACTTGCCGCCTACGCAGCACTTGTCGTTGTGGGACCCCTGACACTCTCTTCAACGCTCGCGTCGGTTTTGCTGCGGGGGCTTGCAGGCGGTATCACGGGCATCGCTGCTGCCGTGCTTGTGTATGCGATTTTGCGGAATCGTGAGTATGAGGAAACGGTTGCTGCAATTCATGGGCGACTCTGGCGAGTGCCTCTGCCTAAAACACAGCCGATCGCATCGGCCGAAGAGATCGGCCCTTCAAGCCCGCAATAGCGGACTCGGTTCTATATGTTGTATATGTTAAAGATGTTCTACATGTCGCCTATCCCATTAGAACATTTGAACAATTAGAACATCTACAACTTTATGTCCCGCATTCGAAACTTCAGTATTATCGCCCACGTCGACCACGGTAAGAGCACGCTCGCCGACCGTATGCTCGAGATGACAGGCACGATCGAGCCGCGGCGCATGCAGGAACAGGTATTGGATAGGATGGAGTTGGAACGCGAACGCGGCATCACCATCAAGATGGCACCTGTTCGCATGGTATGGGAATACCATGCGAACCGCAGAAAGGACGCAGACCTTACGCAGAAAGACGCAGAAGGTGATTTCTTGTATAAGGATCTGACATACAAAATTCGTGGATCGAGAGATCTAGAGATAAAGCGCGTAGTGTATGATACTGCCCGCAATACTTCTGCGTTGTCTGCGTCGAGTCTGCGAGAGTCTGCGGGAGTGTCGAATCAAATTGAGGGGGGTCCCTATATCCTCAATTTGATTGACACTCCAGGGCATGTCGATTTTTCATACGAGGTTTCGCGGGCGCTCTCCGCTGTCGAAGGGGTCGTGCTCCTCGTAGATGCGACACAGGGCGTGGAGGCCCAGACGCTCTCGGTTCTCTCGACGGCGAAGGGGTTGAATCTTGTCATTCTGCCGGTTGTTTCGAAGATCGACGCTCCGAACGCGCGCGTCGGGGACATTGTGAGCGAACTCTCGCTTTTGCTAGGTTGTCCGGAGGAGCACGTGTTGAAGGCTTCCGGAAAGACGGGAGAGGGCGTCCGCGAGATCCTCGACGCGGTCGTCGAACGAATTCCGGAGCCGCGCGCGTCGGGGAAAAAATCGCAGGCGCTCGTGTTCGATTTTGGCTACTCGGACCATCGCGGCGTCATCGTATATGCACGAGTCTTTGGCGGAGCGCTGAAAAAAGGGGATGAGCTTCGCCTCATGGCAGCAGGTGCCGCGTTTACCGCGCTTGAAGTTGGCGTACTCACTCCCGAAGAGATGCCGTGTCCCGAACTTCGGGAAGGTGAGATCGGCTACATCGTAACGGGCATCAAAAAGCCGGGCGTTGCTTCTGTGGGCGATACGGTGACAGCGGCGCATGGTGGCGCACCGGCGCTTTCAGGATACCGCGCACCGACCCCTGTCATCTGGGCCTCGGTGTATCCGGAGTCTCAGGATGATTTGCCTCTCTTGCGGCAATCGCTCGAGCGCCTGCGTCTTTCCGATTCCTCGCTTTCATATGACGAAGAATCATCCGGCATTATGGGCAAGGGATTCCGCTGCGGTTTTTTGGGAATGCTCCACCTCGAAATCGTGATAGAGCGGCTCCGCCGCGAATTCAATCTTGTGCTCGTTGTTACGCAGCCGACGACCGTGTACGAAGTGACGCGCATGGACGGCTCGGTTGAGGAAATCTACTCGCCGGCGCGGTTTCCGGACGAAGGCACCGCGAAGCGGATACGCGAAATGTGGCGGGGATTTTTCGATTCGCTAAAAAGTATCTCGAGTGGGTTCGCCTCGCTTTCGTATGAACTAACGGGCTTGCGCAACGCGGATGTCGTTCGTCTCGACATTCTCGTCGCAGAAGAGCCCGTGCCCGCATTTGCGCGTATCGTTTCGCGCAGGCGCGTGCAGACCGAAGCGGAGGCGATGGTTGAAAAGCTGGAAAAGCTCCTGCCACGGCAGCTTTTCGTGCTCAAGATTCAGGCAAGGGCAATGGGGCGCATCATTGCGGCGCGGCGCGTGAGTGCGCTTCGCAAGGACGTGACAGGCTACCTCTACGGCGGCGACGTGACGCGAAAGATGAAGCTTCTTGAGAAGCAAAAACGTGGAAAGAAAAAGATGTTAGCGCGAGGAAAAATTGAAATACCCCACGACGTTTTCCTGAAGGTTGTACGAGAAAGCTAGGAGATACCTGAGATCAAACCTGGGGCGAAGAAGATAACCATGCCGATGATCACGAGCACGGCGATAACGCCCCATGCGGCATTGATGACTTTTTTGGTGCGTTTGTCGAAGAGAAAACTCATACGGTGGCTGATAGGGAACAGGGTATAGGGAATAGAAAAAAAAGCAATTCCTGCGGGTGGTAAAATAAGATCCCTATGTGGTCGCGCAATCAACGGCAGGCTGCCACATGGCTGTTTCTCCGGCGCCTCGGTCTCCTTGCGTTGTTTGCCCTTGTTGTGTTTGCCGCTTCGGGCGTTTGGGGCGTGTATCGGAAAGAGCGGGAATCCGCAGAGCGCAGAGTCGAGGCCGAAACCGCACGCGCCGATCTTGAGGAGCGAGAGGAGCAGCTTTCAGCCGATATCAGAAAGCTCCAGAGCGACCGTGGTCTTGAGCAGACGCTGCGCGAGCAGTACGGTCTTGCCGAGAAAGGGGAGGGTCTCATCGTCATCGTCGATCCACCGACCCCTCCCGAGCTAAAAGCGACATCAACCGTTCGTGAATGGTTTAGAAAGACTTTCTGGCCCTGGTGATATAGTATTTTGCGTTCGCGGGA
>CAYVHJ010000031.1:0-6231 GCA_964451235.1 uncultured Candidatus Saccharibacteria bacterium
GCCATTTCAGCATGTACCGATAATATCCGGTCGGATACAATCGGTACGTTCATAGGAAAGTGATAGATGAGTGCGGTACGGATATTAGTTTCGATGAGAATGTCGAGTTCGTTGAACGCAAAGACGCGAATAGCACGAGCTGTGTAATCTCCTACTCCAGAAAGCGCTCGGAGCGATTCATAGTCGCGCGAAACATTTCCACCATGCTTCTCAACAACCTCGATCGCTGCGCCACGCAAATATTTTGCACGTCTGTTGTAGCCCAGCCCACTCCAGACTTTGAGAACATCGGCAAGGTGAGACCTTGCCAAGTGGTGGACCGTTGGGAACGCCTTCAAGAATTCTTTGTACTTCGGGATCACCCGATGCACCTGCGTCTGTTGGAGCATCACTTCCGAAACAAGAATTTTGTAGGGATCATTCGTCCTGCGCCACGGAAGGTCGTGCCGCCCATTCTTTTTCCAATATCCCCACACCAGCGAGCGGAAGATCCGAAGCGAAGCGCTCCGCCGCAGCGCGGGTGCGCTCGAGGACTGTTTGAACGAAGTGAGTTTCGCAGAGCGCATCTCCGCTGCGGCGGAGCGCGCCCCGAGAGAGGCGGTGTCACGCGCGACGCTAAAGCTCATACACCACATCCTTCCGCTCGACGACGACTTTCCATTTCAATCGCTTTGCATAACGATAGAGATTCATATTGGGATTGAAGCAAATGGGCTGCGCGACCATCTCGAGAAACGGGATATCGCTTTCGGTGTCGCCAACGCCGATCGAGCGCTCAAGTGTGAGATTTTCCTTCTCAACAGCGCGCTTCAAAATCGCCGCCTTGTTGAGGATTAGATGTTCCTCCAGCATTTTGCCGGTGAATAATTCCTGCGGGCCAATCTCGTAGATAATGCCATACGCTTTGTCGAAACCCATACGCGGGCAGAACTTGTCGAGCACGGTTTTTGGAGAGTGCGAGACGGCAAGAAGATAGTAATCTTTCTTTTTGAGTTCTTTTAGAAGATCGCGTGTGTAGCGATAGACACGCTTCCATTGTCCTTCGACGACTTCCTCTGCAGCATCCGCGAGCGCGCTGTAGTGGACACCCTTGAGATACTTATTGAATGCTTCCACGACCGCGCCGATGTATTCTTGGTAGCCACCTTCGCGATTGAGCCACTTTTCGTAATCTCTCTCATATACATTTCGTGCCTCCTTCGGAAACACGCCGTCCTCGACCAGCCTTCCGACAAGCTGTATTAAAAGACTCGAGCGGAATATCGTCCCATCAACATCAAACACCGCTACCTTTTGCTTGCCTGCCGCCACGTTTCAATCCTACCAGACGGCCAGACTATGGAGAACGCGCTGTTGTCCTGATGCAAAAAATGATATTGTTAGCCTGTCTCGCAGCACGAATATGCATATTATGGCTCAAAAAAAGAAAGAATCAGGTGGAGAAAATTTGCAAATAGGCCTCATTTGCGGCGGGCCGTCTCTTGAGAGGGGGATTTCCCTAAATTCCGCGCGCTCGGTCCTTGATCATCTCTCCTCGGAGAATATCGAGATCGTTCCCTTCTACCTTGACCAGAAGAAAAACGCCTTCCGCATCTCCACTGCGCAGCTCTATAGCAACACACCTTCCGACTTTGATTTCAAGCTCGCACATGCAGCGCATCCCTTGAGTGAGAGACAGTTTGTCCGTGCCCTCAAAGAGACCGACATTGTCTTTCCTGTGATGCACGGGTCGTATGGCGAGGATGGAGGTATCCAGCGGTTTCTCGAAAGATACGAGATACCATTCGTGGGATCCGGCTCTCGAAGCTGCAAGAAGGCATTCGACAAATTTGAGAGCAATCGATTCATAAGGGAAAATGGTTTCTACGCACTGCCATCAGCGCTTTTGAAAATATATGCGGAGGATCACATCGAGACCGCCCGAAATTTCTTCAAAGAGCACAGCATCAAGCGCGCCATTGTAAAGCCAGCGAGCGGAGGCTCTTCTATCGGCGTGTTTTCCGTCTCGACACCTGAAGAAGCGGCAGAAAAAGCCAGACTCATTTTCGGCAAGCGCATAGACACGCGTGTCGTTATCGAACAATTTGCCGAAGGAAAGGAGTTCACCGTCATCTTGCTCCAAAACCGCTTTGGCCTCCCCATCGCACTTCCTCCAACCGAGATCGAAACCGACTACACCGAGCACCAGATATTCGATTTCAGGAAAAAATATCTGCCGACGCGCCACGTCACCTACCACAGCCCTCCGCGCTTCGACGAACATACGATCGAGCGCATTCAAGCGCATGCAGAGCAGCTCTTCGCGCTCTTTCACATGCGCGATTTCGCGCGCTTCGATGGCTGGGTAACGCCTCTCGGCAACATCTGGTTCTCGGACTTCAACATCATCTCCGGCATGGAGCAGAATAGTTTCCTTTTTCAGCAGAGTGCCCGTGTCGGCCTCACGCACCACGACGTCCTGCGCTACATTCTGGAAAGTGCCTGTAAGCGCCACCACATCGATACTCCGCAAAACAATATTGCCGCAGAGCTGAAGCGAAGGCCTGTCTCTGTCCTCTTCGGCGGGGGAACCTCCGAGCGGCAAGTTTCGCTTATGAGGGGCACCAACGTGTGGCTCAAGCTCCGTGGCTCGAAATACTATGAGCCGCAGCCTCACCTTTTGGAACCTGACGGATGTACGGTGTGGAAACTCCCGTACCATCTGACGCTCAACCATACGGTCGAGGAGATAACCGAGAATTGCAGGAACTACACGGGCGCAAAAGAGCGACTTCTGCTCTATGAAGAGCGTGCACGACTGCATCTCGGTTTCTCGACAAAAAAGGATTCGCGGGAGTTCTTTGCACCTCGGAAGATGTTGCTCGATGAACTTCTGAATGAGCGCGCGTTTCTTTTCAATGCGCTGCACGGGGGCTCTGGCGAGGACGGCACGCTCCAGATGAAGCTTGCGCGGCGACGCATACGCTTCAACGGACCGGAGGCGCGCACATCGAAACTGTGCATGGACAAATGGGCAACCGCCGAGCATATCCGACGAGCAAAGATCGAGGGAGTGTCGGCAACCGTAGGAGTGATCGCGACGACGAAGACGCTTTTTCACATGAGCGAAGGTGCGCTCGGAAAATTTTGGAGCGGTATAAGAAAGACTCTCTCTGCGCACTCACTTGTGGTGAAGCCGAGAAGCGACGGGTGCTCAACGGGCGTCGTTCACCTATACTCGGCCGAAGATCTCCATGCATACCTGAAACTGCTGCGTGATCATACGCCAAATGCTCCCCCCGGAACATTCAAAAATCAAACAAGCATCATCGAAATGCCTCCGGAAGCACCCGAGTATTTGCTGTTCGAGCGATTCGTTGAAACTGATATGCTGCGCGTGCGGAATAATGCGCTCAAACATATCAAGAAGAGCGGTTTCGTTGAGATCACAATCGGTGTCGTCGAACGTGAGGGAGCTATCCACGCGCTCAACCCCTCGATAACGATTGCCGAGGGTGAAGTGCTCTCCGTAGAGGAAAAATTCCAAGGTGGGACGGGTGTTAACCTCACTCCCCCACCGTCTTCGGTGATGAAACCTGCAATCGTTGAAAAGATCCACGGGCAAATCGAAAAACTCGCAAAAGAAATCGGGATAGAAGGATATTCCCGCATCGATGCTTTCGCGCATATCCGCACCGGAGAGCTTCTCATTATCGAAGTAAACACGCTTCCCGGCCTCACGCCTTCAACAGTTCTCTATCACCAAGCGCTCGCGGAAAACCCTTCCGTGTATCCTCGCGAACTGCTTGAGATGCTCATCGCGAACAAAGGATACTGATACTTGCTTATGTGTCGCGGTCGCAATAGATAAACAATGGGTAGAGCATGCCTACCTCGTCGCTATCCAGCGATGAGCGGCCGGAAGCCACAGCTTTGTGAGCGGATGCTTTGTGCAATCGTGCGGACGCGCCGGGCATACATAGCGACCGTAGAGGACAAGACCGCTGTTGATGTATTTCCAATCTTTTTTGGGAACAAGAGCCTCGAGATCCTTCGATATCTTGTTGATATCGTCGTTATCGGTAAGGTCGAATCTGCGCGCGAAGCGCCGCACGTGCGTGTCCGTAGGTATCCCCTCCCAGATACCAAAAAGTTCGCCGAGAACGACGTGTGCCGTTTTGTAACCGACGCCATGGAGCGCCTGCAGCTCCGTAGCAGAGTGTGGAACGCGCCCGCCAAAATTCTTCACAACATCTTTTGCTGCAGCAATTATTGCCTTTGTTTTATTTCGAAAAAAAGGAATGGATGAAATCTCTTGCTCAAATGCACGCGGATTAGCTCGAGCAAAATCATTCGGGGTTTTATATTTCTTGAAGATAGTTTCAGTTACTCTATTCACTACTTTGTCTGTGCACTGCGCGGAAAGAATGACCGAAACGACAAGTTGAAAGGGCCATCTGTACTTGAGTTCAGTTCTTGGTTTCGGGTATGTGTGCTTGAGATATGCGACGATTCTCTTCGCACGAGCTTTTCGCTCGGCAGCTTTCTTCATTGCACTACAATCGGAAACTCCACGGAATCCTCGTTTTCAGGAAGACCCGATGGATTGTCCTTGAGGAGCACGAGGCGCGCAGGGCCGGAATAATTCTCGACCATCACCTTTCCCTCAAACGGTACAAACTCCGTCGTCATCCAATTATCGCTCGTCATCGCGATGCCTCCTCCCACATTGTTGTTGTCCGGATCGCGCACCTGCAGCGGGAACGATGCTTCGAAAAACCAATGCCCCCGCGCCTGCCCCGCCACTCTAAACGTCCGCGGCACCGTCTCGTTTGGGAGCGGGCTCGTGACAATAACGTTCTCGGAAACAAAAGGCTTCACAGTATCGTTTCCATCAGATACCGGTGCGAGAGAGGGAGTCGCAATAAGGACCGCGCCCAAAATGACAACGACGAAAAGAATGATGATCCCGACAATGAGTTTGATTTGCATATTGCTATTGTAACTCCGATATGGTTTTTGCAATTTTTGCAGAATCGTGGCGTGCTATGTCGGCTTCCGAAAAAAAGTCCCCTGGTATGACTTTTACGGCGTATTCGGAAAGTTTATCGTCACAATGAATCGGATATTTCTTTTCCTTTTCATAAGCAGTGACGAGTTTTGCGTCCATCTTTTCGGTATTGCAGATGGCATAGTTGAACTTCGAGAGGCCGCTGTATGAAAGTACGGCGTGTGCGATGTCTGATGCAACGCTATCGTGAGTTTCTCCCCATTTTGAAAGCAGGTTGCAGACAAATACCTTTTTTGCTCTGCTTGCCGAGAGCGCCTCTCGCATGCCCTCCACGAGCAAGTTGGGAATGACCGACGTATACGGATCTCCGGGGCCTATGATGATCGTGTCGGCCGCCATGATCGCTTTGGCAGTCTCTTCAAACAGTCGTGCGGGAGGATCGAGAAACACTTTCTGGATAGATTTACTCCCGTCGTGTTTGGGAACATCAATATTCGTCTCGCCGACGATCTCACTCCCGTCCTCAAGAATCGCGTGAAGATTGGAGTTGTCGAGCGACACCGGAAGGACTTTCCCTTTTATATCGAGAAGCTCGGAAGCCTTTCTGATGGCTTCGATATCACTGCCATAAATCGAAGAAAGCGCTGCCAGAAACAAATTGCCAAAACTGTGCCCCTTCAAGGTTCCCCCGTTTTCGAAGCGAAAGTTGAAAAGTTCTCGAAGAATCTCTGCACGCTTGCCCTCCGAGAGCGCGACAAGCGCGCGCCGGATGTCGCCCGGAGGCAGTATGCCGAATTCGTCGCGCAATACGCCGGATGAGCCGCCGGAGTCGAACATCGAGATGACGGCCGTGATGGAGAATGGATATTCCTTGAGGCCGCGCAAGACAACGTAACTTCCCGTGCCACCACCAATCGTGACGACCCGTTTCATAATCGGTTTACTCTATATTGTCGAACAGACATGCGCAATGATGATACCGTCCTTGCATGATTTCAGTTCACTACTATACTATCTCTACAACTGAATATCGTATCAAGAGTGTGGGTAGAGTTCCGGCTCAATGACCCGCCAGCAGCGTGCTCGAGAAGAGTAATGTGCTCCATCCGGCCCAACGGGCAAGATACTTTTATCAATAATCTCCCGTAGGGAGATTATTCAGTTTTATGCATGTTCCATTTACTGCAGCGTTATACGACAGAGAGCGTCACATCGGGCCATCCCGACAAGGTGTGCGATCA
>CAYVHJ010000032.1:0-6089 GCA_964451235.1 uncultured Candidatus Saccharibacteria bacterium
GCGATCTCCACGCGCAACTTTTATGGGAATGCAAAGGTGGTATTCGGTGACGGTCTTGTGTCCCTCTGGCACGGAACGACGATTCATGGCATGCAACTCGCGGAAGCGGAAAGTGCGCATCTGCCGACGACGTACTACACGCCCGGAAGCGGTGTGGGCAGAGCGCTTTTGTATGAGCAAAGAGAGAGGAATGAGGAAGAGATGCGCGTTGGTGTCATCGGATTAGGCACAGGCACGATCGTGGCATATTGCCGCCCGGGCGATACGTATGTGTTTTATGAAATAGATCCTCATATTGAGACGATCGCGCGCTCGTACTTCAGTTATCTCTCGAACTGCAAGGGGGCGGATGTTCGTATCGGAGACGGAAGGATCGTTCTTGAATCAGAACGAGTGGCTGGCGATCTCGGGGCGTACGATGTGCTCGCCGTGGATGCGTTCAGCGACGATACGATCCCCGTTCACCTTCTGACTCTACAGGCGCTCGAGACGTATGCATCGCACCTACGCGCGCCTGAAAGTATCATTGCGATCCAGATATCGAACCGCTATCTCGATCTCTCCCCCGTCGTGTTCCGGCTCGCGGCCGAGCTCGGCTTTAATGCGATGGTCGTGCGAGATGACGGCGAATCAAATATAGGAGGGAGCGCCTCGACGTGGGTCTTGCTCGCGAAAAGCGCGAATGTGTTTTCTTCGATAGAGTTTGCAAATACCGATTCCACCCTGCAAGAACCGTCGTCGTACATCTGGACCGATGACTACTCGAGCCTCATTCCAGTACTCGACATTCCAAAGCCATGGGAGTGATTCGGCCCGCTTTTCTTTGCTCGTGTCCGCCCGAGAGGGAACGATCCTCTGACCTTCTCGTTAAAAGCGAGCTGCTCTACCAACTGAGCTACGGGCGGTCGTAGAAACTATAACTCCTGGAAGCTAGAAGCTCCAAACCAGAAGCTGTCTTAAAGCGGCAAATCGAACGCAAAGGCTCCCGCGCCAGTCACGACGAGAGAAAGGGCCATGACGAGTGCAAGCAGAATGGTGCTGGGCTGATACACGCGGCTCGTGGGCTGAAAGAGCCAAACGGCAGCCACGATGCTCCCGAGCAGAGCCGCGGGTTGTGTCCACGCTCCTGCAACAAGCGCGATCGCGAGCACGAACTCGAGGATCGAGAGGATGCGCGATGCGATATCTTGCCGTTGCACATGAGCCCACGCTGCGAAGATGAACACGCCTCCGAGCGCGATGCGAATGAGAAATGGCGCGAGAGGACTCAAGAAGAGAATTTCGGGGAAGACGGATAACATAGCTTTCAGCTGTCAGCTTACAGCTTTCAGAAAATACCTCAAGCCGCTAGTATGCGTGCATGGAGGAGATTGCTGTACTTTTGCACAACATGCGGAGCGCGCACAATGTCGGCTCGATATTCCGTACTGCCGATGCCGCGTGCATTTCGAGAATCTACCTTGCCGGCTACACGCCTGCTCCGCGTGATCGTTTCGGGCGCGTGCAAAAACAAATCGCGAAGGTTGCACTCGGCGCGGAGAAGTCCGTTCTGTGGGAGCACGCGGTCTCGTCTCGCACCGTCATCTCGCGATTGAAGCGTGAAGGGTGGACGATTGTCGGCGTCGAACAGGATGCGCGAGCTCACGATTATCGGCGCTGCCGCGCGAAGGGGAAGACACTCTTCGTATTTGGCAACGAAGTCCGCGGCATCTCAAAGTCGATGCGCGATGCGTGCGATGAGTTGATCGAGATTCCCATGCATGGTCGGAAGGAGTCTCTCAACGTATCCGTCGCTGCGGGTATTATTCTCTTCAACTGTAGCGGGCCGTAGCTGTTTTACTATTTGTACCATGGTACGAATATTAAAACAGGAGTCAGTAGCTGACCATGTCGACGGTGCGTCCTTCCGCGTCGAGCAGGCGGATGATGTCGTGCGAGTTGCGCCAGAGTTCGCCGCCGGCGTTCAGGTAGATGCGCCATGAATCGCGCGCGAAGCTGCTCTTATAGCGATGATTTTGCACGCATCCGTTGTATGAGAGATTGTTCGCGAGGAAAATGCGGCACGCGGGTGAGATGTCAGAGGGAGTGCTCGCGGGAAATGTACACGAGGGAAGCGTCTGCACGAAGTCGTAGCAACTTTCCCCATAGTTCTTTAGATTTTCAGGCGTGAAAGGAAGTGCCTCGGAAGGTGCGGGGCATGCACGCTCAAGCGGTGGCGTGAAGGACTGCAGCCCCGCAAGGTATCCGGTGCATGCATTTTCTCTGAACGAAGTGCCGATGGGAGAGGCGCCCGTGGAGACGATTGCAGAGCCGCCCTGATCGAGGTAAATATCGTTTTGCGTGTTGACCGAACCCAAGATGAATGGATGCGCTCCGCGAGGAATGTGCGCACGCACTCCCGTAAGCGCACTCTGGAAAGACCAGCCTGTCACATTCACGGGCGACGTGTTGTCCCACACAGCTTCGAGCTCGAGGTATTCGGCACGGGGAGAGTTTTCCGTCGCAGCTCCCTGCGCGAGCGTAACTTGACCGCGGTAGGGCGATGGCTCGCCCAATGCCTGCGATTCCGAGATTTCCCGCGTGATGGCGTCGTATTCCTTTTGCGCGTCGGAAAGTTCCTCTTCGGGCGAGCGTTTCTCTTCTTCTCCCGCCGATTCTCCATCCGCGTTGACGATGGGGCCGCGGACGAGGTTGTCGGGTTGCCACGGCAGCCGAAACGCGCTCAACCCTTCTCCAAAAATGAAACGGAGCGGATTCGAGATGCCTCGCGTGGTCGCGGCGACCTCTTGTATGCCCCCTGTCGCAAGCCACATGAAGAGGAGAATGACGAGCGTTGCAATCGCAAAGCCAATCAGTATACGTACGATCATAGAATCATTATACCGGCCCCGCGGCGCCACCCTGTATGAGTTGCTCCAGCTCTTCACGCGCGACCCGCGCGTCGCTCCACGGAGTCTTAACGCCGCGCGGTCCGCAGATGGAGGGGTCGGTTCCTTTGCCGGTTATGAGAACCGCGTCTCCCATCCGGGCCTTTTGTAAGGCGGCACGAATCGCCTCGCGTCTGTCCATAATGCTTTCAGGATGCTTGGTCATCCCGTGCGCGATATCCTCGACAATTTGTTTTGGGTCCTCATCATACGGATCCTCGTCGGTGAGAATGATTTCGGCGCACTGCACCTCGGCGATGCGCCCCATGATCGGCCGTTTCCATGTGTCCCGTCCGCCGCCTGTTGCACTCAAAACACAGATTTTCCGCACCGCTGCGTAGGCGTCATAGAGCGCGGAAAGCGAGTCGGGCGTATGCGCGTAATCAACCACTACCGAGAAATTCTGACCCGCTTCGATTCGCTCCGCGCGGCCGGGAACTTTTTTCAATTTTTCGAGCGCTTTCGCGATAACGGTCGGATGGATTCCCAAGGCGCGGGCAAGAGTCGCTGCCGCGAGCGCGTTTCTCAAAGAAAACGTCCCCGGCAGGTTGAGCGTGATCTGTGTTCCCTCGAGAGTGAATGAGCAGCCGTTTTCGTCTGCCGATGCGTTCTCTTCTGTAGAAAGCGAGAGGGGGAGCGCGTGCTCGACGGGCAAGCTAAGGTAGCGCACGCTCTCCTTGTCTTCAGAATTCGCAACAACGATCCGCGGGCGCTTCCTGGAGCGTTCGAGCTGCTTCCCGATTTCGAACTTCGTGTTTGCATATGCTTCATAGGAGCCGTGGGATTCGATGTGCTCGGGTGCGAGGTTTGTAAAGATGAGCGCGTTCATGTCGATGAAGCGATGACGGTGCTGCCGCGCGCCCTCGGAGGTCATCTCAAGGATCGCGGCCGTGCAGCCTGCACGTGCCGCGTCACTCAAAAGCTTCTGGATAAAGAAGCGCCCGGGCATCGACATGCGCGTAAGGTTCGGCTCAGAACTCTTCCCGATCTTGAAGCGTATCGAGTTTATGAGGGCGGTCGTGTGTCCCGCTTCTTCGAGGATCGCATTGACCATCTCGGTGACCGTTGTCTTTCCCTTTGTGCCCGTAACACCGACGACGAAGAGGAAACGCGATGGGTATCCGTACAATGCAGCCGCGAGAGCGGCGAGCGCAAAGTGATACGCAGAGAGGGCCTTCGTGAGAATCGGCGAGGGGACTAGCGTCCGGATGAGTTCTTTGAGAGTTCTCGGCATGTCTTCCTACTTCACGCCGAGAATCTTCAGCGCTGCGCGCAAACGGTCGCTTCCCTCGGTGACTTCGTGCGGCACTTTGCGAAGCGCGTCGCGTGCCTCGTGGAGCGAATAGCCGAGGCTTCGCATTGCCTCGAGCGCATCTTCGTCGCCCTGCAGCGCGGCACCCGCCACACCGCTGCCGACCTTTTCGCGCAGCTCGAGCACGATTTTTCCTGCGGTTTTGCGGCCGACGCCGGAGACCTTCGTGAGGTATTGCGCGTTTCCCTGCGCGATCGCCGAACGCAGTGTTTCCACGGGGGCAAGATCAAGAATCGCGAGCGCTGATTTTGGCCCCACACCGGAGACGGTGAGGAGAAGCTCAAAGAGATGCAACTCGTCCTCGCTGCGGAAGCCGTAAAGGTCGAGTGAGTCTTCACGGACGGCAAGGTGCGTCCAGAGGGCGGCGGCCTCGCCGCTCTTGAGGCTCGTGAGCGCCTCGCGCGTTGCTGCTATCTTGTACCCGACGCCTCCTGCCGAGAGTATCGCGAATCCCGCGCGCTTTACCAAAACAGTGCCTGCAATGTTCCCAATCATCGAATCAATCATAGCGCCTTGCCACAAGCTCTCCAATCGGGTAGCATCCGCGGGATGGCGAACACAAGTTCTGCGAAAAAGGCAGTGCGGGCGGCGGAGAAACGCCGCGTTTTCAACGAACGCCGCAAAAAGGCGATGAAAGATGTGGTTAAAGGCGTCGCAAAACTCGTTGGAGCGAAGAAGGCGAAGGAGGCGGAAGCAATGCTGCCGGCCCTCTACAAAGCACTCGACAAAGCCGCGAAAGGTGGGACCATCAAGAAGAATACCGCAGCGCGGATGAAATCGCGTATCACGAAGCGATTACGCGCGATAGCTTCTAACTAACCGCCTTAGCTTCGAACCACAGAGGTGTTTTTTCGTTGAATGTATTCACAGTCCTCTGTTCCATAAAATGTCCGACCGGACATAATAAGGAATATGGGAACTATAGAGGAAAGGAGCACAAAGTGGGCAAAGCGCTCAAGGGTACAGAACGCTCTCTTGTTGGGGCTGTATACAACTACTGTCGTCGGACTCTTGTTCACTGCACCGAATGTTCTCCAGCTTCTGAAATACGTCAATCCATACCTCCAAAACAAACTTGACCCCGGTGGCCGAATGAACCAGGCGATCACGCGACTCGTGCAACGTGGTCTTATTGCACGAAGAAAGGAGGGCGGGAAGATAACACTCA
Source organism: uncultured Candidatus Saccharibacteria bacterium (assembly GCA_964451235.1). Lineage (GTDB taxonomy): Bacteria > Patescibacteriota > Minisyncoccia > Phycocordibacterales > UBA2100 > UBA10103. Next base: position 5,408 of record CAYVHJ010000032.1, read on the forward strand.
GGCTCACGTCAAAGGGAGAACAGCGGGCGAGCGGTTTGTATCTAGAAGGATTTTTTGGTTTTGCGAAGCCGAGGCGCTGGGATGGTCGATGGCGTATTGTTGTATTCGATGTGTGGGAGAAGCGCAGAGAAGTGCGCAGACGACTCCGTGAAATTCTGAAGAACACAGGTTTCGTGCGCCTTCAGGATAGCGTGTGGATATTTCCGTATGACTGCGAGGAGCTTGTTGCATTCATGCGCACTGATCTCCGCCTCGGGCGGGCAGTTCTCTATTTTGTTGCAGATGGTGTTGAGAGCGACAAAGATCTTCGCAAGCATTTCAAATTACCTTCTGCATCGTAATATTCCATAAAACGTCCGACCGGACGTTTTATGGAATAGGGGAGAATCCATCAAAGTTATCAATTCAATAAACGAGGACTGTCTAGCTAGAAAAGAGCCATGCTATCCTCCCGGCAGGAATCGAACCCACATTTTTTCCTCCGCAAGGAAATGTCCTATCCATTGAACGACGGGAGGTTTGGAAAATGTATCATATTTCAATGCTTTTCCACATTTCGCGACGCGGGAGAGCGCAAGGGGAGTATAATGGAAACATGAACAAATCCCCGCATGCGGGTGAACGGGGTGCTTCGATACTCGCGAGTCTCGTTGTCATTGCCATGCTCGGCGGCGCCGCGCTT
>CAYVHJ010000033.1:0-198 GCA_964451235.1 uncultured Candidatus Saccharibacteria bacterium
TAGGAATTTTTGAGAATCGGCTCCATGCGCGGGTCGAGGTAGCGGATGAGCTTCGGGTTCTTTTTCCGCTCGATATAGGCGGGGATGAATGCCATCGGGCCTGGGCGGTAGAGCGCCACCATCGCGTTGATGTCATGGATGGTCGAGGGCTCGAGATTGGTGAGGTAGGATGTCATACCGCCGCCAGCGAGTTGGAAG
>CAYVHJ010000033.1:208-6062 GCA_964451235.1 uncultured Candidatus Saccharibacteria bacterium
GGAAGTTTGCTTTCATATAGGCCGTCTGATACGCGACTCTGCCGTAGCTTGCGGCGTGCGCCTTGTTGAAACCGTATGCGGCAAATGGCTCGATAAGCTGCCAGAGTTCCGTCGCCTTTTGGCCGGACATGCCGTTTGCGGCAAGGCCTTTCAAAAGTTTTTCTTTTTGCGCCTCCATCTCCGCAGGGATTTTTTTCCCCATTGCTTTTCTTAATTTATCCGCTTCAAGCCAAGAGTAGCCCGCAAGTATGATTGCGATGAGCATGACATCGTCCTGGTAGGTGATAACCCCATAGGAATCCGCAAGAATTTCTTTCATGCGGGGGTCGAGGTACTGGATCAAGTGGGGACTGTGTTTGCGCTGGATATATTGCGGGATATGTTCAATCGGACCGGGGCGGTAGAGTGCCACCATTGCGTTGATGTCATGGATGGTCGAAGGTTCGAGGTTGGTGAGGTAGGACGTCATACCGCCCCCAGCAAGCTGAAAAACGCCGTGCGTTTCTCCGCGAGAGAGCATTTTGTAGGTTTTTTTGTCATCGAGCGGAAGGCGATCGAGGCCAACCTCGGTGCCGAGACGCTCGCGGACGCGCGCTCGCGCGTCCGCGAGCACAGAGAGGTTGGTCAGACCGAGGAAATCAAACTTGAGCAGCCCTGCATCTTCGACGGCGTACATGTCGTACTGCGTGATAGTTTTTCCTCCTTTCGGGTCGAACTGGATGGGCACGTAATCGGTGACGACGCTTGGCGCGATGACAACGCCTGCGGCATGTACGCCGACGTGGCGCGCGTTCCCCTCTATTTTCTGTGCGAGATCGAGGATCTCACGACTCGAGGCGTCGTTCTCGTACACCTGCGTTAGTTCCGGCACGCTCTCAAGCGAGCTTTTAATCGAAACGGGGAAGCCCTGTTTGCCGAAGGGGATCAGCTTCGCGATCGTGTCGCCCAAACCGTATGGCTGCCCCAGCGCACGAGCGACGTCGCGCACCGCCGCACGCGCCATCATTGTGCCGAAGGTGCCAATCTGCGCGACCTTATCTTCGCCGTATTTCTGCCGCACGTAGTCGATGAGCTCGTCGCGCCGGTTGTCGGCCAAATCCATGTCGATGTCGGGAGGCGAAGGACGCTCGGGGTTCAGAAAGCGCTCGAAGGGGAGCTGATACTCAAACGGATTTACCGTCGTGATGCCGCACAGGTAGGAAACGAGGGAGCCGGCAACAGAGCCGCGCGTGTTGGTGAGAATTCCTTTTTCACGCGCATGGCGCAGCAGATCCGCTACGACGAGAAAATACGGCGCGTAGCCCTTTTTTGCGATGACCGAGAGTTCATAGTCCACGCGCTCCTGCGCTTCAGTGCTTTTCTTCAAGTCTCGCTCCAAAAATCCGTGTTCGATGAGTGTACGAAGCTCCTTATCTCCCGAACTTCCTTCAGGAATAGGGAAGGCGGGGAAGACCCACGAGCCGAGCTTGAGCTCGAGATTGCACTTTTCGGCAATGTCCCTCGAATGTGCGAGCGCTTCCGGAAGGTCCCCAAACAACTCCTCCATGCGAGAGCGCGGGAGGAAAGAAAAGTCGCGAGGAGCCGCTTCCGCATTCCGATCGAGCGCGCTGCCGGTGCGGATTTTGTTTACGAGGTCGCAGGCGAGCGAGTCTTCGGGCGAAAGGTAGTAGACGTCGTGCGCAGCAACGAGAGACAATCCGACGCTCTTTGCGCGCTCGATGATTTCTCGCATCTGCTCTTCGTGACCCGCTATTTCCGGATGTCGCGTTATCTCGACGCAGCAATCATCCCCAAAAATTTTTTTGTGCCATTGCATAATCTCTTCTGCGCGTGCGGCAGAGCCGTGGCGGATCGCGTGCGCGTGCTCGCCTCCATAGCTGAGGAGAATTGCAATTAACCCATCGCGAAATCGTTCGATGAGTTCCCGATCGATTCGCGGGCGATAGTAGAAACCTTCGAGGTGCGCGATTGACACCAATTGAATGAGATTGCGATAACCCGTCTCATTTTTTGCAAGGAACACCAAGCGCGATGTCTGGTCGTCTATGCGGTGTTCCTTCTGCGTTCTTGAGCGCGGCGCGACATGAAAGTCGACGCCGATGATCGGTTTGACGCTGTTTTCCCTGCATTCTTTGTAAAATTCGATGGCGCCGTAGAGGTTGCCATTGTCGGTGAGTGCAAGCGCGGTCTGCCCGTCTTTTGCTGCGGCGGCGACGAGCTCTGGAATCTTGGGCAGCGCCTCGAGGAGAGAATAGTGCGAATGAGTATGAAGGTGCACAAAATCTACTGTCGCACGCGAGGACATGTGGTGAGTATATCACTCCGACTTTTCCACAATGCCGAGTGCCATCGAAATCGCTTGCTATCATGGTGGAGTGAAATATCTCATCGGTGTTGACGAGGCGGGACGGGCGCCGCTTGCTGGGCCGGTTTCCGTCGGCGCAGTCATGGTGCCGAAAACATTCGACGTTTTGAAGATGTTTCCTGATGTGAAAGACTCCAAGCTTCTTTCGGCGAAGAAACGCGATGAGATTTATGAGGAAGTCGTTGCGCGCGAGAGGGCGGGCGAACTTGATTTTTGCGTGCGCTTCGCCGATCATGCATATATTGATACATACGGCATTACGAGGGCAGTCCGCCGCGCTGTCCAAAGGAGCATTGCGGCGCTCGCACCTTCTGCCGAAGGTATCCGGATTCTTCTCGACGGCTTGCTCTATGCGCCGTCGCGGTACGAGCAGGAAACAATTGTTCACGGTGACGCGCTTGTGCCGATCATTTCTCTCGCATCTGTCGTCGCGAAAGTGCGGCGCGACAGGTTGATGGTGCGCTTTTCGAAAAAATTTCCGCAGTATGGTTTCGAAGCGCACAAAGGATACGGGACGCAGAGTCATCGCGAGGCGATACGGAGATTCGGCCTCTGCGAAATCCATCGCATAAGTTACAGCCGGAAGTTTGCCCTTCGTTGAAATTTCTGTATAATCGCCTGATTATGGTCGTGCGAATGCGTCGGAACCGCTCTGAAACCGCGAAGCGCCGGAGCCATCATGCGCTCACGGGCGTTCATACCGTGAAATGTGAGTGCGGGAGCTATCGTCTGCCGCACCGCGCGTGCCCTTCATGCGGAAAATATAACGGTCGCATCATAATCGACGTTGTCGCACGTGCGAAGCGGGAGGCGCGGCGCGCCAAACGCCGACAAACGGCTCTTCGTGAATCCGGACAGATTACTGAAGATAAGGAAAAAGAATCAGCGACATTGTAATTTGAAACCACCTGCTCTTTCGTTCGTCTGATCTTTTGTGCTGATATGGCCAACCGACACTTAGCTCGCTCCGTTGTCCTTCAAGTGCTCTTTGAGCGTGACGCCTCGGGCGGCAAAATGAGCAATGACGAGGGACTCTCACGCCTTACCGATTACGCCAAAGAATTCGGCGCGCGCGAGAGCGACATGCCGTTTATGAAGCAGCTTTTACAGACAACGATTGCAAAGCAAAAAGAAATCGATGAGGTAATCGTACGCGCGGCACCCGAGTGGCCATTGGAGAAAATCGCCGCTATCGACCGCAACATTCTCCGACTGGGCCTCACCGAGCTCCTTTTTGCCGATCGCGCACAAGTGCCTGCAAAAGTCGCGATCAATGAAGCTATCGAACTTGCTAAAACGTTCGGTTCGAGCTCCTCGGGACGTTTCGTGAACGGCGTTTTGGGTGCTGTTTACGTCGAACTTGGCGAACCGGGCAAAGATGAGGGTGGGGAACGCAAGAAGCAGGAGCAAAAACCTGCTGATATGCCCACCGAGCATCTCGCGGGAGCCGTTGTCTATGCGCGCAACAAGGGTAAGACGTACCTTGCATTCGTCCACGACATTTTCGGGCACTGGACTATTTCGAAAGGAAAAATCGAGGAGGGCGAAGACGTCCCCGCGGGCGCGATGAGGGAAATAAAAGAAGAGATGGGTCTCGACATATCAATTGTGCAGGAGCTCGGTGTAAATGAATACATCGCGAACGATTCGAAGGTCGAAGGTGGCAAGAAGCGGAAACGTGTGACATATTTTTTGGCCGAGTCGCCTTTTGCGGAGCTAAAGCTCGGCTCCTCCGGCGGCTTGGATGACGCGCAGTGGTTCCCACTCTCTGCGGTGGGGGACTTGAACTTTTACGACGATACGCTCAAGATCATCATTCCGGCGATCAATACGCTCGCGAAGAAGGAGAAAAGGTAGCTTTCAGGTGTCAGGTTTCGGCTTTCAGTAAAATGCATTAGAATCTTCTGATAGCTGACAGCTGAAAACTGAAAGCTTCTCGAATATGTCTGACTTCACAAAATTCGAATCCAAAATCGGATACAGCTTCAAGAGCGAACGCCTGTTGGAGCAGGCGTTCACGCATCGCTCATACCTCAACGAAAATCGCGAGCTCGGGCGTGATCACAACGAACGGCTCGAATTTTTGGGTGATGCTGTCTTGGAGCTGGCCGTGACGGAATTTTTGTTCGCAAAATATCCTGATAAGCCGGAAGGTGATCTTACTGCATACCGCGCCGCGCTCGTGAACACGCAGAGCATTTCGGATGCCGCGACAAAACTTGGGATGAATGATTTTCTTCTTCTCTCGCGAGGCGAGGCGCGCGACACTGGTCGCGCGAGGCAGATAATTCTTGCGAACGCGTTTGAGGCGCTCATCGGTGCGATCTACCTCGATGCGGGGTATGGTGCGTCACAAAAATTCATAGAATCACAGCTCTTCCACAAGACCGACGAAGTCGTCTCGAAGCGCCTCTGGCAGGATGCGAAGAGTCGTTTGCAGGAAATCGCGCAGGGGCTCGTCGGCACTACGCCGACGTACCAGCTCATGAGCCAATCGGGGCCCGACCACGAAAAGCGATTCGTCGTTGCCGCACGCATTGGCGACGAGCGTCTCGCCGAGGGCGTTGGCCGCTCGAAGCAGGAAGCGGAGCAAGACGCCGCTCAAAAAGCACTTGCGGCGAAGGGGTGGTAGTATTGTAGGATATGTCGGAAGGCGTAGAACAACATTCCGTAGGCACGAGAGAAACTCTCCACAAGCTTGGCGGCATGATTGATAGAGGTATTGGGGCCGGAATCGATTCTCTTTTATCCAGACTTGAAACAGCTGCTCGCGGAGAAGACAAGATATTTATAGCCGAGGAGATTCTTAGGAGAATCGCGTCAATTTCGGCGGAGGCCATTCAGAAGATGGTTTTGCTTGCGATACGTTCCGCTTTCCAAAAGGGTTTGGGAAACTCACCGGATGAATTTCAGGCCCATGTGTTACAGATGCTCCAAGATGAACTTAACAGGCACTTTGCGCATCCTGCCAAAGAGCCTTCGAGTGAGTGAGTTTTTCCGAGATATTCCTAGCAGCTCGAAGCTAGAAGCTATACACTACTCATAATGTACCTCAAGTCGATCGAACTTTCGGGCTTCAAATCCTTTGGAAAAAAGACAGAAATTGTATTCGGATCGCCGATTGTCGCAGTCGTGGGGCCGAACGGATCGGGCAAATCGAACGTTGCCGAGGCGTTCCGATTCGTCCTCGGCGAGCAGTCGATGAAGAGCATGCGCTCGAAAAAGGGCGAGGATCTCATTTGGGGCGGTAGCCCTGCGCTTTCTCGTATGAATCGCGCGTCGGTGAAGGTCGTGTTCGACAACTCAAAGCGCCTTTTGGATATTGATTTCAGCGAAGTCGCAATCGAACGCGTCGTGCATCGCGACGGGCAGAACGAGTACCTTTTGAACGGAACGCAGGTGCGCTTGAAGGATGTCATCCGGCTCCTCGCGGGCGCAAACATCGGCGGCTCTGGCTACCAGATCATATCGCAGGGCGAGGCCGACCGG
>CAYVHJ010000034.1:0-5950 GCA_964451235.1 uncultured Candidatus Saccharibacteria bacterium
TCCTGCTCCCGACGGATTATCGCGAGTGGCAGGCGCTTCTGCAGAGGCGCTTGAGACGGTTGTCGAGAATGAGACGTTCATTGTGGTGAAGCGCGAAGGAGAGACACTCGCCGCTATTTCTGAAAACGAGCAGGCGGTCGGCGCGCTTAAATCTGGCGTCTCACCGAATCCACTCTGGAGGATCGTCACTGCCCCGAAAACGACGCTTCAATATGCATACATGGCGCTCGCGACCCTCGTTTCGCTTACCCTGAGTCTCCTCCTTCTTTCCGGCCTGCGCCGGCTCCACGTACCATCTTTGCTTCGTGGCATCGGCCTTCTCGCGCTCATCGTCTTACTTCTCTACAGCGGCACGCTCTTCTCTGGTTCCCTTCTAATCCTGTAAATGCAATGAGGCGACGCCTCATTGTATTTCAGGGGGCATTGAAGACGAGGGGGAGGCACGAGTGCCGGAAGGACGAGAAGATAGGGATGCGAGATTAACTCCTTAGGTTAAACCTCGGGTAGACGGACTAGGATTCGAGTGTCGCAATAATCTCTTCGCTGATGCGCGCGGTTTCTTCGGGGCCGGAGGTTTCGCGCGTCTGTATGCCGGTCGGGATGACAATTGCGTCGTTGCCATGAGGCCTCAAGTCGTCACCGACAAATAGCATTTCGGAAGGGTCGAGGTGAAGACGCTCGGCAAGAAAGCGCACGCCGAGCGCCTTATCGATCCCGGTTTTTGTGATGTCTATCGCCGTTCGGCTTGAAATGCGAATATCGAAGCTGAAACGGGAGAGTCTTTTGTCGAGGAATGCTTTGAGTTTTGCGCGCTTCGCGCGATCGGGATCCCACACTCGCTTTTTTTCCGCTGGCGCATCGACTCCGAGACCGGCAAACGTAATTTGATTTTCTCTCGCGAGTATACGCTCGCCCCACTGCGGCTCGCCTTTAACGATACCTGTTTTCTCGATGCCTTCTGTGACAGCCGCGACAGCCGCGTCAAACTCCTGCTTTCCGAACGTGTGATTGTATGCGCACTGCCACTGTCCCTTCTTCCATACGTAACAGCTCGCGCCGGTGTTGGGGAAGAGGTAGAGGTTTGCGAGATTGGCATCGGTAGGAAGGGTGGGAAGCACATATTCTTCCATTCGCTCGATCGTGGCACCCGACATAATGGCGACCGGAATGCGCGCGAGAAGTTTTGAAAGGCCTGCTGCCGTGCGCGGGGAGAGATGCTCGAAGGCGAGCGCAAGCGTGTTGTCGAGATCAAAGACGACGGCGCGCGGATGAGTCATGGCTACGTTTTTGGTGTCACGTCTCTATTTTGCCACCAGTGCACTGCCAAGGGGACCAATGTGAAGCCGACGATGACGAGCACGAGTGGCAGAATAAACTTTTCAGCATCGGGGATGCTCCGCCCAAGAAAATAGCCGAGCAATGTCACGCCGCCCGCCCAGAGGATCGCGCCGAGAATGTTGTAGAAGAGGAAAGTTTTGTAGCTCATCGCGCCGACGCCCGCGAGGATCGGCGCAAAGGTGCGGACGATGGGGATGAAGCGCGCGACGACGATGGTGCGCGTGCCGTACTTATCAAAAAATATTTTTGTTTTCTCGATGTACTCTTTCCTGAAGAAGCGCGAGTCGGGGCGCGAGTAGAGCGCGGTGCCCACCTTTGTGCCAAACCAGTACCCGACGCTGTCGCCGAGAACCGCTGCGATAATGAGTCCGGGGACGAGTACCCAGATATTAAAAACTCCCGTTGCGGACAGGATTCCGGATGCGAAAAGGAGCGAAGCGCCGGGAAAGAAGACGCCGATGAGGACGCCGGACTCCGCGAAAACAATCGCAAAAACACCGGGATAGCCGACGAGCTGTACGAGCGAAAGAAGGTCGATGCTAAACATGGGTGGAGAGGAGTATAACCCGAATGTGCCGGACTTCGTAAGTCCTAGGACTTACGAAGTCTCTATATGAAAGATTCGGGAATGGGGAACTTTTTGCAAAGTCCCCGGATCTCTTCGCGAATCGAGGAGAGCTTTTTCTCATCGCTCTTGTTTTTCATCGCATTCGCCATCAGCTCCGCAACGCGCGCGCACTCCTTTTCTTTGAAGCCGCGCGTCGTGATGGCGGGCGGGCCGAAGCGAATGCCGGAAGGATCCATAGGTCCGCGCGTGTCGTCGGCGATGGCGTTTTTATTGAGCGTGATGCCGACCTCGTCGAGAAGTGATTCGGCTTCCTTGCCCGGCATGCCGATCGAGCCGAAGACATCGGCGAGAAGGAGGTGGCTGTCAGTGCCGCCAGTGAGCATCCGGATATTGGCTTTTCTAAATACTTCTTCCATTGCCTTCGCATTTTTGAGGATTTGCGCAGCGTATTCCTTGAATTTCGGCGAGAGCGCCTCGCCGAAGCACACTGCCTTCGCCGCGATTGTGTTCATCAATGGTCCGCCTTGTAATCCGGGAAAGATACTTTTGTCTATTTTCTTTGCGATCTCCTCGTTTTCGCGCGTGAGTATCATGCCGCCGCGCGGGCCGCGGAGCGTTTTGTGCGTGGTCGTCGTCATGATGTCGAATCCGGCGTCGAATGGACTTTTCATCGCCTTTCCCGCGATAAGGCCTGCGATGTGCGCGATGTCCATCACCGCGTATGCGCCAACCTCGCGCGCGATCTCGACGAACTTTGCGTAGTTGAGCTCACGCGGGTAGGCGGAATAGCCGGCAAGCACAATTTTCGGTTTCTCGCGCTTTGCCACCTCGCGCATTTCATCGTAGTCGATCTCGCCCGTATCGACATTCTTCATCTTGTAGCGGACGAACTTGAATATCTTCGTCAAATACGTGACAGGATGTCCGTGCGTCAGGTGGCCGCCGTGCGAGAGATCCATGCCCAAGACCGTGTCGCCCGGCTCGAGGAGGGCGAAATAGAGGCCGATGTTCGCATTTGCGCCTGCGTGTGGCTGGACGTTGGCAAATTTGCAATTAAAAAGCTGCTTTGCGCGATCGCGCGCGAGATTCTCAACGACGTCAGTATATGTCTGTCCGCCGTAGTAGCGCTTGCCGGGATAGCCTTCGGAATACTTGTTGGTGAAAATCGAGCTGTTCGCTTCGCGCACCGCGCGCGAGACGTAGTTTTCAGAGGGGATAAGTTCTATTCCTTCGGCCTCGCGTATTTCTTCTCCTTCGAGAGCTTCGTATACTTCCTTGTCTTGTTTGCGCACGTAGTTGTACATACCCGGTTGGTAGAATGTGAACGGATAAGAGTATGTGCGCTCGTTAGACCATAGGCGTTATTGAAGAATAGATTGTACGGTATTCCTCACTTTCGTCCAGACTTCCTCAAGCGATTTTTCTGCATCGATGATGAAGGGTTTTCCGAATTCATTCACATGCTTTTTGAGCCCTTCACGCACTCGCGCGTGGAAATCAAGCGATTCCTTGTCGAAGCGAGTCGGCTCTTCCGGCCGTGAGTGCACGCGCGCCGCACCCGTCTCGGGCGTTACGTCGAGCAAGATGCAGGCGTCCGGCATGCATCCCTGCAGGATCTCCGCTGAAACGGCTTTGTAGAGCGGGAGGAGTTCGGGGCGCTCTCGCCCATACACTTGATAGGCGATAGAGGAGAGGCCGAAGCGATTCGATATCACGCTCTTTCCGCTCTCGAGAGCCGGCTTGATGACTTCTGCAACGAGTTGCGCTCGTCCCGCGAGGAAAAGGAGAAGTTCTGCGCGCGTATCGATACCCGCCGTCTCATCCGCCATGAGGAGCGCGCGGATATGCTCTCCAAGCGCGGTGCCTCCCGGATCTTGCGTGTAGACGATGCCGGGGAATTCAACCTTCAGGCGCTCGCCAAACGTTGTTTTCCCCGAGCCCTCTCCGCCCTCTAGGACGATAAATTTCCCCCGAGTCATGCTTTTACCCCGTGCAGTGCTTTGTTGTAACCGCCAGCTACGGTCAGTTCTGCCTTGATCGGTGGATGCGGATTGTAATCATTTAACTGCACGTACTCCGGTTTGAATGTATCGAGGGAATCGAACTCGTGTGTGAACGATATGGTGGGGAATGTATTCGGTGTGCGTGACATCTGCTCTTTCGCTTGCTCGCGATGATTTTCGTAAATGTGGAGATCGCCAAAAGTGTGCACAAATTCTCCAGTCTCGCGACCGAGGATCTTTGCGATGATGGCGGCAAGGAGTGAGTAGCTCGCGATGTTGAAGGGAACGCCGAGGAAGATGTCGGCACTGCGCTGGTAGAGCTGGAGCGAAACGCGTCCGTGCTTGATGTTAAGCTGATACATGTTGTGGCAGATAGGGAAGCGCGCTCCCTCTCCGGGCGCGGCCATACTGTAAAGGTATTCGGGATTCCACGAGGTCACGAGGGTATTGTGCGCGTCCGGATCCTTTCGTAGCTCTTCTATCGCCCACCCAAGCTGGTCAACACTCCGGCCGTCTCTTGCGGGCCACCGCCGCCAACTCTCGCCGTAGATGTGTGGGAGCTCCCCGTGCTCTTCTGCAAACGACGCATCATCTTTTATCTTCGCAATGAATTCGTCCTTCGTCATCCCGCTCCCGTGTTTCTCGCAATAGATTTTGTACGGGTAATCGTCCCAAATGTGCACGTTGTGATCCACGAGGTACTTAATGTTGGATTGTCCGGAGAGGAACCAGTAGAGCTCGTGGATGACGCCGCTCCAGTACACTTTTTTTGTGGTGAGGAGGGGGAAATCTTTTGTGAGATCAAAACGGATTTGCCGCCCGAAGACGCTGTATGTCTTTACGCCGGTGCCCTTGTCTACCTGTTCCTCGCCGACCCCGAGTGTTTCTTTTAATAGATCGAGGTATTGATACTCGGGATGTCGCATACGTTATTTGCGTGCCGGCCTCCGGCCGTTTTTTTTCGCTTGGGTGAAATGATTCCAATTGTCTTTCGCGAAACGGCCTACCGTTCGGTAGTTGCGCTCGGGCGGCGAGGAGATCATCGAAAAAGTGATCTGTGCGATCTCCATCCCTGGTCGGAGGATAATGGGAACGTTGCTCTGGTTGGTCATTTCGAAAGTGACATTGAGAAAGTGTCCGGGATTGATGATGCCCGCGGTGTTGTGGACCATGAGGCCGATGCGCGCGAGCGACGATTTGCCGCCGATCTGAATGAGGTAGTGGTCGGAGCCAAAGTACTCCTTCGATATGCCGAGAACCGAAATGCCGGGGTGGAGCACGAATTCTTCGCCATCGGGAACCTCCCGCTGCCGGGTTTTTGCGTAGATTTTGCGTACCGGATCAACGTAATGCGTACTACTCTCGTCGTTATCGATAAACTTGTTGCCGAGCTTGATGTCGTAGGAGACGGGCTGAAGCTGTGATTCGCTAAAGGGCTCGAGCGTAATATCGCCCTTTTGTACGGCCTTTTTTATGTCTGTGTCGGAGAGAAACATGAACGTTTACTCTATCACGAATATTTTCTCGGTGCCGTAATACTCCGGCCAGTGCGCGTTGTAGTAGGAAAACATTCGCTCGAGACGATCTTGCGGAAGCTCTTCGACCTTGAGTTCGTGCATGAGCGCGCGGATTTCTTGCCGCGCCGCGCCGAGAGCTTGTTCGTTGTCCACGATCTTCTCGAACTCCGCGAGCCAGCCGTAACCTGCGTTCTTATCAAGCGTCACGTTTGTGCCTTTGCAAACATACTCTTCGCGTTCTCGCGACCACTTAGCCTGATATTTGAACCCACTTTTTAGTATGAGTTTATCGAGAATATCTAAAGAAAGGTGGATCCTTTCTTCAAGTTCAATTCGAGCAATGCCGTTCGCGCTTGTCGTGTCGTCTACTGACGCCTTTAAAACAAGAAGTACTTCGTCGTCTCTTTTTCGCGTACGGAGTGAAGACATTTTTGTTGCGCCTTTCATCATCTTTTTAAACATGCGGACGGCACTGTCAGGGAGATAGGGAGAAAGATTTTCCAGCAATACTCGCAACGGCTTCG
>CAYVHJ010000035.1:0-4669 GCA_964451235.1 uncultured Candidatus Saccharibacteria bacterium
GCCCGTGCCGCAGGTCACGAAGACCATGTCGGGGCCTTTGATCGCGTCCTGAATTTCTTCGCGCGTCTCATCGGCCGCCTGCTTTCCGAGATCGACATTCATGCCGGTGCCCAATCCGCGTGTGAGGGCTTTGCCGATGTGGATCTTGCGCTTTGCTTTGTTCTTGTGGAGGTCCTGCCCGTCAGTATTGACCGCAATGAAATCAACACCCTGCACATGACTTGCGACCATGTGATTGACCGCGTTTCCGCCCGAACCTCCGACTCCCACGACCCGAATTCTTGCGAATGACTCCACGTCGGGCTTCACCTGCTTGGTCATATTGGGGCAATAGTATCACTTCCGAGAAATGGTCAAACTTGACACCTATCGGTGCGCGTTATCTTGCTGTTTGAGGAAGAAACGAGTTTACGGAAGAAGCGATCGCACCGCTTGCTTCACGGAGTCCCACGCATTGCTCACGATCTCGCCGATGCTCTGGCCGCTGCCGGCGACTTCCTCGGCATATGCCCAGCGGCAGAGGCCATAGGCCACAGCCCACGTCGCATCCACCGATGAAGAACGAGGCAAGAAACCGATCTGCGAAACTTGCGATGGAAGTTTCAGAATTGCGCGAGCGACATCGGAGACGCCCGAAAGGCCGGAGCCGCCGCCGGTTATGACGACGCCTGCCGGCAAAAGGCGTAAGCGTCCGATTTCCTTGAGGTGCGCGTTCACAAGCGCGAACATATCTTTGAGGCGTGTCGACACAATATTAAGCATCTGCTTCGGAGGCACGTCGCTTCCCGTGACGGCCCCTCGCTTCATTTGTTCCGCTTCCGGCAGCGTGATGCGCAGGGAAAGCGCGATCGTGTTGGTGATGTCGGAAGAGCCCACGGGGAATACTTTGATGGAGACAGGGACGTCATTCTCGAAGACAGCGATCGAAAATGTTTCTGATCCGATATTCGCGAGCACGACACCCGCCGTCTTTTGCGCTTTCGTGAGCGTGACGAGCGAGGCGGCGAGCGGCGCTGCCATGATGCCATCCACCTCGACGCCGGCATTTTCAACCGCCTCGACGAGGTCGTCGTGATGGTGCGTGAGGATCGTAATGAGTATCGTATCGACTGAAAGCTTTGTGCCCTGCAGCCCCTGCGGCTTTCCGAAGACTTTTGTGCCATCTACGCGAAATTCGAGCGGGATCGTATGCAGGACAGTACGGTTGGTGAGCTTCGATGACGCGCGTTTTTCACTCTCACGGAGAGCCCGCTCTATCTCACGATCTGTCACGATGCCGCCGGAGGCAGTAAGCGTTACGTCTCCGGTACTGCGTAGCTCGTCGAGGCCCACGCCGCCAAGCGCGATGCGCGCCCGTCGCACCCGCACTTTTGCCTGACTCGCAGCGCGGTGGAGCGCCTCACGGATGCTCTTGGTTGCCTCGCGCGTATCGATGATGTAACCGTGCCGCATTCCCTTCGAATTCGCAGTGCCCGTGCCAAGTATCTGCATCGGCAGCTCCGGCGACTCTCCCGGCGCAGCGATGACGACCTTCACGTGATAGGTACCGATGTCGATGCCGGTATAAACCTTGCGCATTGATTCCTATTGTACCGCGGCCTTTTGCTCCAGAAACACTAAGAAACGGGGATAGTTAAACAAACTTTTTGAGCAACTGCCGCTCTTTTTTCTCCATCGCTTCTCCGTGTCGCATGTCTTTCAAGTGCAAACATGCGTGAACAAAGAGCAGCGTGAGCCGTTCGCGAAGCGATACTCCATATTCTTGTGCCTCGCGGCGAGCCGCCTGCACGTTCAAGAAAATCTCGCCCTCGGTCGAGCTCAGCGGGAAGGAGAGCACGTTGGCCGCGTATGTCTTCTTTCGGTATGTGCGATTCATTTTTCGTGCCAGCGTATCACCACAGATAATGAGCGATAGCTCATAGCGTTTTCCTAGTGTGGATTCGGCGATATTTGAAAAAGGAACTCGCGGCAAACTGCCGCGAGTCACGTATCGTATTTCAACGTTCGGCGCGCGACGCATCTAGCGTGCTATCGGAGTTCCTTCTCCTAATCGCGCCGGTTGCGAAGACTCGCGTGGAGCAAGTGGACGTCCGCGCTGCGGCGCTTCGGCGATTTTACCCTCTTTCACAAGCTGCTTGTATTCGGCGCGACGCTTGAGGAGTTTGAGCGCTCGCTTCTTTTTTACGATCTTGGATGTGTCGCGTGCGAAGTAGCGGCGGTCACGCATCATTTTCATCACACCGGCGCCCTGCACGCGGCGGCTGAATTTCCGGATGACCGAAAGCGCGGTTTCATTTCCGCTCTTCTGGACTTCTGCATTAATAGACATGAAGCGCGAGTGTATCACTTGCGAATGCAAAAGTCAAAAATCCCTGCCTGCCAGCAGGCAGGAAAAATCAAATGGAAGTTACACAGTGGAGACAAATCGTCTCCTTTTGAGATAGCCGGTGAGTTCCGGAAGGGGAATGGCGTCCTGCGAGTTCGTCGCGACTTCGCGCACGAGGATAGTGCCCTCAACTGCTTCCTTGTGACCCATGATGAGAACGTAGGGGGAGGCGTGCCGGCGGGCCGCCGCCATCTGTTAACCAATGCGTTCGTGGTAGAGGCCGTGGCGGACTGGAATGCCCGCCTCACGCAGGCTCTCCAGTACCGAGAGTGAGCGGCGGCGCGCTTCAGGACCCAAATGTGCGTAGTAGATAGAGGGCGCGGCGGCGGGCTCGCGCTTCACGCGGACTTTCCCGCGGATCTCGCAGGTAATCGCGATCATCGAGGCGGCAAGCGGAGCAGCCGCGAAGCGCGCTGCAAGCGGATCATAGCGACCACCGAATGCGATTGGCATCCGTGTGCGGTTCTCGGGTTCAACGATGGAGATCTGGAAAAGGGAATGCGCCCAGCAATCGCGGCTTCCCAAAACGCTTGGGCTAAGTTCGTACGGAAGACCGAACATTTCGAGATACTCCAGAAGCTCCCAAAACCTCCGGCGCTCGTCTTCCGTGAGATACTCCATCGGTTGCGGCGAGCGCGGGGTCGCGGGATGTCCACGTTCAATAAGTGCGATTAGTGTACCTAGGGGATCGATCGCGGCGCGCGGTCGCAGCGTGGGCGATATCGACTCGATGTGTTTTCGCAGAAACGTTGCGACATCGCGAACGTATCGTCCGGATGATTCCGGTGAGCCGATGTTGTTGATGGAAAGCACGCGCTCCGGTGCTCCCGCTTCGCGCGCGATCGAATTTGCAATCACAATGAGGAGCGCTTCTGCTATAGCGGATTGCGTACCGATGATATGGAGCTCGAGCGAAACCGTGGGGATCGTTCCCTTCGTGTCTTTGCTGATACGCCACACGAGGAGTGATTCGTCATTCGGGCGGGAAAGCAGCGCGCAGCGCTTCGCAATGCCGGCGAGTGGACGCTCCTCGCGACGCGCAAAAGAAATTTCTCTTTCGCCGCTGCGCACACGACGGCGAATATCTCTGATCTGCGATGGATCTCTGCGCGGCGCTTCTTCAAGGGGCATGAATCCGAAATACTCAGCGATCGCGATCGCGGACTGGAGGAACGATGCCGTATTGGGATACTTCGTATCCTTCAAACGCAACATAGAATCTTACTCGTTGTACCGAGCCTCTCCCGGAAGCATAGAAATTTGATCGAACGGGTAGAGGCGGATGAGCGCGCGGCCGACGATATTTTCGCGCGCGAGCGTTCCCCAGATGCGTGAGTCGGCAGAAACGCGGCGGTTGTCTCCGAGGACGAAATATTCGTTCTCGCCGAGCGCGACGCGCATGTCATTTATCCCGTCGAGATTCTTGGGATCGAGGTAGGGCTCGTCGAGCGTAGTCCCTTTAGGGTGTTTTTCGTTCACAATGGTGACACTTTGCCCCTTGAGGATCACCGTTTCGCCCGGAAGACCGATAACGCGCTTGATGAGTGAACGTCCGCCCTCTTGCGGGCGGTCGAAAACGATGACATCGCCGCGTTGTGGCTCACCAATGTCGTACGAAAGGCGATCAATGATGAGGTAGTGCCAGTCGTCGAAGCTCGGATCCATCGACGCACCCGAAACGACGTACGGCGCGGCGACAAAAAAGCGTATAAAGAGCGCGAGACCGAGCGCCACGACCGTATAGCCCAAGAGTGAACCCTGCGAATTATTTTTTTGAGACCCTGCTGATGTGTTTCCCTCCATCACAGGAGCATTCATCGCGGCATTCTACTGTGTCGCATGCATTGACACCAAGCGTTTGTGGTGGTGCATATCTCCTCGGCACGGTATGATCTTCGGAGTCGCATATTTTTCTGCTGAAAAATTGCTCCCGCTCGGCCCGACGGCCTGCGCGAAGACTCCAAAGACCATACCGCGCCTCGTCGACATGCTTTTGTGGGTGATTGTTTAGAAAATCTGCTAGAATAGCGCCTCATGGCTTGGATTATCGTCGGTTTGGGAAATCCGGGAGAGGAATATGACTCGACGCGGCACAACTGTGGCCGCATGGCAGTCGAATTTTTTGGAAAAACCATGCATCTGAACGGTTTCAAGCGAGATTATGCAAAAAAGGCGACCACCGGAGGCGGGATGGTAGGAAAAACCGCGGGTCCCATATTACTCCACGACACGTTTATGAACAAACCGGTCCGAACTGTTGCACCTGTCGTCAAACATCATAGG
>CAYVHJ010000035.1:4679-5200 GCA_964451235.1 uncultured Candidatus Saccharibacteria bacterium
GGAAGCGGCGGACACAAGGGACTCGAGTCGGTCATACGCGCGCTGAAGACGCAAAAGTTTACTCGCGTGCGCATTGGGGTCTCTCCTTCAACGGCTGCGGGCACTCTGCGGAAGCCGGAAGGCAAAAAAGTCGTCAACAATTTTATACTCACAAAGTTCCGTGCGCACGAGATTGCCACACTGAAGCCTGTTTTCAAACGCGTCTCGCATGCACTCGAAACTATCGTGCGCGAAGGTCGCGAACGCGCAATGAATCAGTTCAACTAATAATTAATGCATGGATTCGAATTATGTTCTGCCGGAGTACCAGAATAGGGGAGTCGGGAAGTTTTTCTGGGCGGCAGCGCTGAAGTTTCTTGATTTGTCGAAAGACACGATCGTGAACGTCGCGACATTCAACGAGAATGCAATTGCGTTTTATGCGAAGCTCGGTTTTGTTGATACAGGCAAATATTTCAAAAATGAACGAGACAGAATTTGAAGCATCGATTAAATTCCTAAAAAGTAAAAGATTCGATGAA